>NZ_OZ026465.1:600000-900000 GCF_964019845.1 Spiroplasma endosymbiont of Labia minor | reverse complement strand
TGCATACAGTGCATACAATCTATACAGTTCAGACGGCACCGATTTTATTTTATCAAAAAATGGTGATTTTCAATATGATAAAGAATCAAGTTTCACAACTAATACTGGTGGTTTTTTATCATTTACAAATTATCCATGATTTAGTGAAGAACTTATCGAAACATTAAGAGATAGCATTGAAATTATTAATAAAGATGATGTAAAAGAAAATATTTATTTTAGTACTGTTGAAAAAAACATGACAGACAAAGAAGTGTGAACAAAATTATATGCATTAGCAGATAAATACAAATATTCACGTAATGATGTTTTGGATATTACAAAAATTCCAGATGTGCCTTTCTTAATTTTGGAAGGTGAAAACATCATTTATCAAATTCAGACTAAGCGTTTAATTGCTTATTTAGCATTTAGAACTGAAAAAAATTATCGTAATTACTCAATTACTGCATTAATTCAATTACTAGATAATGCCAAAAAAACAGCTGATGAAAATTATGGCTTAAGTAATGAAAATTATGGCGCAGATTATAAACCAAATTATAAGTTGCAATTTGCAGATAATGATTCAGGTCATGATATGTATTATGCAAGTAATGGCTATATATCAATACATGATTTTTTATTTGGTAAAGATGAAAATGGTGATTATACAGTTGCAGATCAAAATTGAGGCTTAAATAAATCAACAGTTTATGATGACTTTATTTTCAACCCTGATTTAGACTTATCTATAAATAAAACAAATGAAAAAATAATTATTGCACTAAAAAGTAAAATCAATTGAGGTTTAGTACATGAAATTGGACATGTTTATCAGAATCCAGAATATTATCTAAGTTGATGATCAGAAGTTTCTGTAAATATTAATAGTTTCATGAGTTCTAGAAAATTTTTTAAAGAATCATTATCAACGAGTGAATATGCAAATGCTGGTGGAGATTGAATTAAAAAATGATCAAAAGAGCCAGATAATTATTTGAAACAAATAAAATTCATGAAAGATAATAATATTTCTTTTGCTAATATAAAAGATAGTACTGAAATATCCTATACGGATATGGGAGCTTTATTTTGATTTCAATTAATTTCGGCTTTTGGTGATGATTTTATGCCTACATTAAATCATTATTATCGTGTAAATGGCAATAAAAATAATACAAACAATACAACTAAATTAGATAAATTAGTGCGAACAATGTCTATAATTACAAAAACAAATCTAACTAAATTTTGTCAGTGATGGAATATTGAGTTATCATCTGAAACGCTTGATGTAATGAAAAATTTTGGTGCCGATAATAGTGATACAATTAAAGACAATATGTTGTATAAGAAATGATATGAACCAATTGTATTAAAATCTGGTATTGAAACATTAGGAAATTACTATGACAACATTAAATCACTTGCAAATGATAAAGATACTGTTTTTTCAAGATTACAAATTTCATTTGGGTATGGACAAAATACAGATTCAAAAATAGAACCTTCAACATTATGATATATGAAAAAAATGTATAACGAGAAATTAGAAATGGGTAATTCTATAAATTATGAATATTCAAAACAACTAAAACAAGAATATATAGAAGATAAAAATATTCCTAAATTTTCATTTAGATTGTATTCAAATAATTATTGTGGTTTTTATATATCTGCAGCTTTAGGCAAAATTAATGTTGAAGCAGATAATTATACAAAACCAATTCACTATAATAATGATCCTGAATGAAAATATTTTGGTTTTAAACTAATTGATGAAAATGGGAAAATTATAAAAGATTTTTCAATGGCTAGTTCAGATAATATAAATAAATTATATGAAGAAATAAATGATTTGTCAATTTCAAAAGGAAGTAAAATAGAACTATTTATTTCAGAACCACAGCGTGCGCATATATTTATAGAAAATGATTTTACCTTTGAATCACTTAACTATTTAGGTGTAAAAAATGATGATGTATATACAATTAATTTATAATTGTTCAATTATTATAAATTAGACAAAATGTTGCTAAAAATACACTTTGAAAATTTTACATAGAGAGTAGGATTTATTTCATGTTAAATATTTTTTTCAAAGTTGAAGATATTAATTTTTCTTATAAAAAAAGCAACAATGGAGTAAAAAATATCAATTTTCAACTTGATTAGGGCAAAATTATTTTACTTTTATGGCCAAATGGTGCTGACAAGACTACTTTAATTAAGACAATTTTTGGACAGTTAATAAAGGAATCAAGTAGATATGCATTATTGGATAAAGAACTATCAGGTGTTAACTAGAAAATATTGCCTTTTTCCCTGATTTAAGTAATATACCAAAAAATTTAAAATTTAAAATTTAAAGATTATTTAAATTTCATTGCCAGTTTAAACAAATTGAATAAAGAATAATTTCTAAAAAATTTAAATTCATTAAATGTGATTTTTGCAACTCAATATTTAATGAATAAGAAATTTGAAAAAATATCTTCTGGTCAAAAATGGACCTTATTGATAAGTGTGTTAATAACAAAACCACAAATTATTTTTTTGACAAACCAATAGCTAATTTAGATATAGATGCAGAACAAGAATTTACAAAAATATTTGAAATTTTAAAAGAACGTAATATAACACTCTTTATCACAACTCATCTTGCTAATAAAATGAGTAAAATTGCAGATTATTTAATTATTCTAAAAAGGCGAAATAATATGCAATAAAAAATTTTATCCGAATAAAGAAAAATTAATTAAAATTTATAGTCAGTATAGCAAAGATTATTAATTCAAAAATAAACGAAATAAGTAAAATAATTTAATATTAGTTATTTTTAACAAGTTAATTTTTTATATGCTTCATTTATAAAATATTTGTATTAATTATTGATTTTTGTAGAAAAACTTATATAATAAAATGGTAATTTGTCAAATATGACACAATATGAAGGAGAAATTAGCAAATGGCAAAAGAAGCATTTGATCGTAGTTTACCTCACGTTAACATTGGAACAATTGGACACGTTGACCACGGTAAAACTACTTTAACAGCTGCAATTACTAAAGTATTAGCAGCACAAGGTGGGGCAGAATTTAAAGATTACGCAAATATTGATAACGCTCCAGAAGAAAGAGAACGTGGTATTACAATCAATACTTCACACGTTGAATACAAAACAAAACAAAGACACTATGCTCATGTGGACTGTCCAGGGCATGCTGATTATGTTAAAAACATGATTACTGGTGCAGCGCAAATGGATGGGGCAATTTTAGTTGTTGCTGCAACTGATGGGCCAATGCCACAAACACGTGAACATATTTTACTATCACGTCAAGTTGGAGTTCCAAAAATCGTTGTCTTCTTAAACAAATGTGACATGGTTGATGATGAAGAATTAATTGACCTTGTTGAAATGGAAGTTCGTGACTTGTTATCACAATATGACTTTGATGGAGATAACGTACCAGTTATTCGTGGATCTGCTCTAAAAGCATTAGAAGGCGATGCAAAATGAGAAGGTAAAATTATGGAATTAATGGATGCAGTTGATTCATATATTCCAACACCAGTACGTGATACAGAAAAAGACTTATTAATGCCAGTTGAAGATGTATTTACAATTACTGGACGTGGTACTGTTGCAACAGGGCGTGTAGAACGTGGTATTGTAAAAGTTAACGAAGAAGTTGAAATAGTAGGATTGCATCCAATGCCTAAAAAAACAGTAGTTACTGGATTAGAAATGTTCCGTAAATTATTGGATTTTGCAGAAGCTGGAGATAATGTTGGTGCATTATTGCGCGGAGTTAATCGTGAAGATATTGAACGTGGTCAAGTTATTGCAAAACCAGGTTCAATCAAACCTCATACTAAATTAAAAGCACAAATTTATGCGCTTACTCAAGAAGAAGGTGGACGTCACAAACCATTCTTTAATAAATATCGTCCTCAATTTTACTTCCGTACAACAGATGTTACAGGGGAAGTTCAATTACCAGATGGAACTGATATGGTTATGCCTGGCGATAACATTGAATTTATAATCACTTTAATTAAACCTATTGCTGTTGAAAATGGAACTAAATTCTCAATTCGTGAGGGTGGACGCACTATTGGTGCAGGTACAGTTGTTGAAATTTTAGCCTAAATTAATTTTTATAAATAGTCTATACGTTTGTATAGACTTTTATTTTTATATATAATCATAAAAATAAAAAAGGTAGATGAATATGAGCTTTAAACAATTAATAAAACAAGCATTTGGAAATACCAAACGATATAAAATGTTTTATATTGTTATTTTTATTTTTGCTTTTTTGTGCACCGCATTAATTAACTCAGTTTTAACGTTTTATATTTCTTTTAATAGTTTGATAAATAATTTTAGTTTAATAGATAACTCAATTGGAATTACCTGGGGCAATAAAATTTATGAACAAAATGATGCAGTTGATAGTAGTGTTGAAAATTATTATAAAATGTCTTTTGAACAACTTGAAGATTTTAAAACAAATTTTATAGAAGATTTTGGTTTGAGTGAAAATGACAAATTAAGTAAACATAAGGAGTTTAAGTCTTTTATACTTAATTGGTCTAAAAGTAATTTTGATTTAAATTATGTAGATTTTTATGATCGAGTGATTAAAAAAAATAATTTAGATAAAACTTTACATAATTTAGAAAAATATAATTACAATTATCTTTTATATTATTTATATAAAGATAATGATAATAATGATAATATTTTTGATAATTTAAATATTTCAAATTATTGAGTTTCTAAAAATATTTCTTTTAAAAGTGCAGGTTTATATCTATTTTTAAATCCAAATAATGAATATGAACATATAAAGATGGATAAAAATATAGAACAACCAAAAATTTATAAACAAATTAAGGATAATGAAAGAAACACAAATCCAGGTGTTTGGGTTACACCTGCGTTCGCAAGTAGATTTAATGTAAAATTTGGTGACAATATTCCGTTAATAATTCCTGGAAACCCATCAAGGGAGTTTCAAATTATAGGTTATTTAACTACTCTTTTTTCAATTAATGAGGATAAAAATAATTCTAGAACTATATATGTAGATGATGAAAATTATTTTTTAAATAAAATTAAAAATTATCAAACTAAAAATGGCCAATATTTTTCGTTTGCAAATTTTAATACTTCATTTTCTAATGATAATATGAATCAACAGGAAATACATGATAAATTAATGAATGTAATGAATGATCACTTTTCATATATTAATGAAGTTCCAAATTTATCAGAAGGTATAATTGATAACTCTGATGGTGTTTTCGACAATTTGGGTTATTTTTCTTTAAGATATGATTGAATTAAGAATTCAAGCGGAGCTTTGGATTTATTATTAAATGTAATTATTTGATTAACTTTTACTCTCTTTGTTGTTGTTTTATGGTTTGCAATTTTAGAATTAATTAAAAAATCAAAAAAGGATTTGATTTTTTTAAGATCAATAGGAATAAGCAGATTTCAATTATCTTCATTATCTGCATTAACAGCTTTAATTCCAATAACATTTGGTTCGCTACTTTCAATATTATTGGTAGCTCCAATAGGAAGCCAATTTTCAAATATATGAATTAAAATAATTAACACTTATATGGAATTTTGAGATAATTTAACTATTTGATCTTTATTTATTGCAATTATAATGATTACGATAATAGGACTTATTTTTTTGTTAATAACTTTTACTTTTTTAAGGCCAAAAAATTTACATATATCCTCAGTTACAAAACCAGGTATTGTCGAATTAGGATTAAATAAAGTTAGTTCAAAAATCTTTGCAAGAAATTCTAAAATACGAATTTCATTTGCATACATGAACCATAATTTTTTTAAGGTAATAGCTGCATTTTTAATTATTTCTTTAGGTTTAACAGTTGTTTTATTTACAACTCAATTTAAAATTTCAACAAATGAAATTGCAAAGAATCCACAAAAAATTAATTATTATAATTACCAATTTCAATTAAAAGAGCCTTCAATTGTAGATGATAAAAATTTAATAAATAATAATACCGTTAATACAACCTATAGTGATAAATTAGAATCTGATTTTGAAAAAGATAATCTTACTTTATTATTTGATAATAGTTTTTTCTTACAGAATATGGCAAATGATGAAGCTTTTATCGCATCTTTAAATTCAAAATTTGCAGATAATTTATTAAATATCACAAAATTCTATATTAATGGTGAACAAATAAAGTTATTTGCTTTGTTACATCAAAAAATATTGAATAATGTTTCTGATAATTCAAGTGCAAATAGCTTAACTAAAAATTTTATATTGATATCTAGAAATATGATTATAACGTATTCAAAATTTTCAGGTTTAGATAGTCTAACTAAAGATGTACATTTAACATTTAAAAATTATTATTTTTTACCTGATGCAAATGATCAAACAAGTATTTCTTTTTTTGGCACAAAAGCTTATATCGGTTATAGTGATTCATATAATACTCCAATGATTTATGCAATTGATAGTGATTCTAATCCATTTAATATTAAAAATTTGAAATCAATTTCATATGAAAATGCTAAATTTTCATATATGGAAAATGGTGTAAAAAAATGAGGTTTGAACATTGATGTAGGGTATGAGCAAATTAAGTCAAATAATAATTTAAAAGTTGGTGATGTATATGATATGTCTCGTTTTTGAATGTTAAAAGGAAGGCCATCTGATAAAGCTGTTAAGATAAGAATAAATTCAATAAATAAGGAAAATTTAACAGATGATGTGGCTTATGTTAACAAGAGAGCATTTTTTCAGGTGTTATTTCAAAATCATTTTATAGATTATAATTTATATAATTCAATAAGAAATTCAAATTGGAAATTAATAGATAATTTTTCCCAAACAAATGATGTATTGAATTCTTTTATGGTTAAAAATTTTGTTATGACAGTTTCAAATGGTGGATATGGTTCAGAACTTGATAATTGAGACGATACAGATGATGTACAAGGTAATATTGAGCTTGAAGGGTTCGCAGAAAAAGGGACAAAAATTATTGAAAGTTTAAGTAATTTTATTGAGTTAACACAAAAAATAAATTTTGGTTTATTCATTATTTTAGCTGTAATTATTCTAGTTGTTGTGCAACTTGTCTTGATGCAAAATATTAGTATTATTTTAATGTTAAAAACTATGGGATACAAATTGCGTGAAGTTATTTTTAAAATTTTGATAGGTTATATTATTGGTCTTTTTGCTTCAATTGCTGTTTCTGCGTTTTTATGTATTATTTTAATAACAACAATGACTACGTATTTTTTAATAAATTATGGAGTTATTTTAGTATTTATAAATTCGTGACAATTTTATACAATTTTGACTGGATTTGCTATCGGTGTAATTTCAATAATTTTTGTTTCTGCTCAATTTACTTGAATAAATATTAAACCAAATGAAGCTTTTGATACATTAACTGTTTAAACTAAAATAAAAATTACAAAATTATTGACTTTTCATTTCTTTTTGACAAAATCAAAAAAATGAGGGGTATGATATTTTCTTGTAATTTAAATATTTATTAAAACAAGCATTTGGTAATGTAAAAAAAGCAAAAGGTTTTTATATTTTAATTTTTTTTGTTTTAATTTGTAATTCAGTCGCATCTTCAATGATAGCTTTAATATAAGAGTTAATAATGAAATTATGTCATTTAATAACGAAACTGACAATTCTATTTCTGCTCACTCATTTGGAAGTGTATACAAAGAATCTGCAACATTTGGAATTTCGCGAGTAATTTCTTCTTGCCCTTATTTTGAATGAAAAGAAAATCGTAAATGAAGTTCAAAAAATTTTCATTGCAATGATTATCAAGATAAAATAATTTAAATATAGATATATAAAAAATAATTGATGTTTCAAAGAATATAGAAAAATATAAATAATTATATTTATGGTATTTTTTCAAAATATCAAGAATTTTGAAAGTGTATTTTAGCACTTTGCAGCGACATCAAATTATGATTTTCTAAATGATATTTATAATAGTAATGTAATTTTAAATAATATAATCGTGTCATCTATAGTTGAAAATCAAGATTCTTTATTTTATAAATCAAAATCAATTTATAAACAAAAGTATTTGAATAAATTTCATCAGATGCCAAAAATCAAATATATGTGGCTCATCTTTTTAAGTCGATATAAATTAAAATTAGGTAATAAAATAAAGCCATCCATAAACAACAGTGAACAAGAAACTGAATTTACAATTACAGGTATTATGGTTGACTTGAATTCTATATTTGAACGTAAATTTAATGACGGAACAATTTATTTAAAAAATCCAGATAGTTTCTTTTTGATGATAATGGCTTTTTAATTTATTCGATTTATTATGTATTCATGAATAAAAATTTTGATAATGAATTTAATAGTCAAATTTTGCGTGATTATTTTAATAACTTTTTTATAAATAAAAATTATGATTCGGTAATTGATAATTTCTCTACAATTAAAGGAATTCATAATTCATTGGCTAAGCAAAAATTTATGTATGATTTTTTAGCGATTTGTTTATGAATTTTATGCGCCATCTTATTAATAGTAGTAATGCCAGGTGTGACAATAGTTGAATTAGTAAAAAACAATAAAAAAATGTTATTTTCTTAAGATTAATGGGGGGATCAAAATTCAAATAATCTATTTAACTATGTAGACTGCAATGATACCAACATCATTAGCAATAATATTATCTAATTTATTAGTTCCCTTTTTAGTGAAGTACTTTTACAGATATATTTAAGATAAATTAATACTGTGTTTAAATTTTGAGAAAATTTATCAATTATTTCTGTTTTTGCAGCTTTAGAATTATTTGCAATTTTAATTTCTACATATTCAATTGCAAATTTAATAATTCTAAATAATGATCATTTAAAAGTAACTAGTGTGCAAAACCAGGTAATTTAGAACTTAAATTAAACAGTATTACATCAAAAATTTATCAAAAAAATTCAAAAGCAAGAATATCTGCTGTTTTTGTAAATCACAATTTTATAAAATTAGCTGTATCTTTTATAATACTTACAATAAACTTAACTATTATACTATTCACTGTGCAGTTTAAATTTGCGGATGAAAATGTTCAGATTTTGTTATTGCAAATAATGGTCCATATGTGAATTATGCAATGATGAACAATAAATTAACTAATATTAATGGTAATTTAGATGTTATTACGGCTACAAAAGATAAAAATGAAAAACTAATCGGAAGTAATAATAAATTATTTAGTGATTTTTATTTCGTTAATTCTTTAAAAGGTCAAAATTTTATTGATGATATGGAATCTAAAGTAGAGTTGCATAAAAATGATATAAATAAACTTTTTAAATGTGAACAACTTTTGTTGTTATTAATTTTTTATAGAGATATTTTTGAAGCTAATATAGATAATTAGTTTAAATTTAAATATGATCTTACAAGACACATTATTAATATAACAAAAATCTATATACCGTTTTTATATACTAAATTAGGAATAGATAATATAAAAAATGCTACCATTACTTTTGGTGATAGATATATAAATATTTTTATAATAAAGCAGATTCAATTAACTCAAGTAATTTTGCAATTGTTTTTCTTCAACCAATTATGATAATGCTTTTTATGATTTAAAACAGAATATTGGTAGTTATAAAAAAATTTTAAATGTAAATGTTTCTTATTCTGTTAAATTTCATGATTCTAACTTAAAAGCGGAATCAATTATTTCACTAAGTGATTGATCTTGTTTTAATACACAAAAAATGAATCCTCAATTTAGGTTAGAATTAATTCAATTGTAAAAAAAGATTTTTATGATGTTTCTTTCTATGTAAATAAAAGAGCTTTGATGGAAGTCATTTACAATAGTGGATTATTAAATTTATCAGAAAGTCAATTTGAATTAATGAAGGAAAATGACTTTGCTGATTTGAATAATTATTATAGATCAATAGAAAAAAATACCATTTGTATTATTGAACTCTACTGTACTGTATCCTTTGGGAATGGAAATAATTTAATAGATTATGGTGATGGTGCTGATAGAAATTTATTAAATTTATATACACCTAAAATAATGGATTATAACAATTAAAAAGTGAAATTAATGAATACTTTGGCGGTTTTTTACAAACAGAATTAAAAATTACATGTGTATTAATGGTTATTTTAATTATAGTTACTTGCATTGTAAGCTTAATTATTTTAATAGAAAATGCATCAATTATTTTAATGCTAAAAACTATGGTTATAAATTAAACGAAGTAATATTTAAGTTATTATTTGGCTGTATTGCATCTTTTTGATGATTTCTTTTATACTGATTTATTCATAATTAATTTAGGCATTGCTTTTGTATTTGTTAATAATGCTTTATTTTACGCAATATCGGTAATTGTGAATTTTTATAATAATTTGAGTAGCTGTTGTTACTTGAAGTTCAATCAAATCTAATATGGTTTTTGATTCTTTGAGTATGTAATTGATTAATATTTTTTAAATTTACAAATAATCACTTATAATATTTATATTGAAAGGAAAATAGATAATATGTCAGAAAAAGTATATGATCCAAAATGTTTTAAATGCGTTGAGGAAATGAACAAATCAAATTTAAGTAAGGGAGTAGGAGGAAATATCTTATTACAAAAAATGCAACAAGGATTGACTTCTATGGATCCAGATTCAATATATGTTTGTGCACGTCACTCTAAATAAATTTTTATATAAAAACTTTTTATGGCTTTTTTTATTTATAATGTAAAATATTTATGCACCAAGAAATTTATATAGATGAGGTAATTAATGATAGAAATAAATAATGTTACAAAATCATATGGACATAATATTGGTAATTTTAATTTAAATATAAAAATTAACGATGGAGAAGTTTATGGTATATTGGGTCCAAACGGTGCTGGCAAGACTACTTTAATTCAACAAGTTATGGGATTTATAAAAACAGATGAGGGAGAAATTCTTATAGATGGTGTAAATCCATGAAAAAATTCTAGAAAAGTAATGGAATCAGTAGGTTATGTTGCTGGTGAAATTTCATTATATGAAAATTTAAAAGGAATAGAGTATTTAAAATTAGTTGCAAAAATTAAAAGAAATGTTGATGAAGATTTTTTAAATAAATTAATAGAACATTTCGATATAGATACAACAAGAAAAATAAAAAAAATGTCTAAAGGTATGAAACAAAAAATTGCATTAATTTCAGCTGCAATGTTAAAACCTAAATTCTTGGTTTTAGACGAACCAACTTCTGGATTGGATCCTGTTATGCAAGAACAATTTAATAAATTAGTTGAGCGACTTAAAAAAGAGGGTACAACAATACTTATGTGTTCTCATATTTTTGGAGAAGTGGTAAAACTTTGTGATCGTGTTGGTTTTATAAAAGATGGTAGGTTAATTAAAGAAATAGCTATTCAAAGTAATGACATTTTAAAATTAGAAAATGAATTTAAATCGCTATTTGGTGGAAAGGAAATTTTATAATGAAGCAGCAAAATATTGAAATAAAAGAAAATACTACTTCTAAAAAAATGATGTGATTGATTTTTTTTCTAGAAATCAAACTATAATTTTTAGTCATTTAAAAGTTTATAAGAATATAATTATATTTTTTGGTATTTTTTGGGGAATTATTTGTGCGTTATGTTTTTTGATAACAGTATTGAATCCAAATTTAAGTAATTATGGTATTGGTAAATTAATCATTGGTAAAATTGGTGTATTGGAAATTAAAAGATATGATTCTTCAACTTCAACTTCTGGACGTTTTTTCACAAATTTAACATCGATTTTTAATTATGTAATAATGGGTGTTCCCACAATGATATATTTTTCAATTGTAATTTTATTTTTTATAAATAAAACACTTTTTAAAGAAATTAATAATGGGCAATTTACAATTTGGGCTACTTCACCTGTATCCAGAACACAAATTTTACTTTCAAAATTTTCTTTTATTATTCTTTCTAATGCATTAATATTTGCACCAACATTTATTATTTCACTTGTTTGCTCTGGATTTGCACTAGATGCAAATGAAAATTTTAAATATGTTTTATTAAATGGCTTTCTATTTTTTATTTTTCTTTGTTTTTTAACTAGCTTATATTTCTTTTTAGCAATAATATTGGTTAATAAACCAGTTATAGTAAATCTTATATTATCTATACTTTTATTTTATATAACTACTACATGAATTTTGACTCTTATGAAAGATTTACTTTATTGAACAAATTTTGCAAAAGAATCATGATTTATAAAATATATATCGATTCAGTCATTATTTGCAAATATTTTGATAACAGATAATAGTAATTTAATGATTTGAGGATATTTTGATAAATATTTAGATGCACAGGGAAAATACGTATATGATTATTTACAAGTTAATTTGTTGTCTATCAAGAAGATTGATTCATTGTATGAATCATTAATGAACATAATTGTAGTAATTTCATCAGTTATTTTATTTAGTTTAGGATGTTTAGTTTTTTCAAGAAAAAACTTAAATATTTAAGAAGGGAATATTCAAATGAAAAAATTTTTAGGTATTTTTGGGTTAGTTGGATTACTAGGTGCAAGTTCAACCTCTGTTATTTCTTGCGCAAAACAAGAAATTGATAATTTTGTTGCTGCTTATTATAATGGCAATAATCCCTTTTACAATGATTTTGAAAGTGATAATAAATATACTACAACTTTAACAGAACAAATTTTATATAATTTTACTTGAAATTTTAGTTATTCACTTTTTGTTTTAAAAAACAATGTAGATACAGATTCGATAATTAATGAATTTAATAATACTGAAAAAACATATCAAGATTTGTTAAATATAACATATAGTGAGCAAAATCCTTATAAATATTTTCTAAATGGTGGTCAATTAGGCTCTACAATTGATATTACATCTCCAGATAGCGAGGTTGTTGGCCTAGTTACAGATAAAAATAATAATAATTATTATTTTGCAAATGCTAAATTGTTTATTTTTACATATGAATCGGTTGATTCTGTTAATACTAAATTAGCATTAGATACAAAATTAGAAAAATTTATTGTCTATAGAACTCAATTTCGATGCTACGATTTTGATAAAACTACAACTTTAATAAACAAATAATTTAAGATAACCATTTTATTTTGTATTATAATATTTGTGTTCTATTTTAGGAGGAATATTATATGCTTAAAAAAATAGGTGTACTAACATCTGGCGGAGATGCACCAGGTATGAATGCTGCAATTGCAGCTGTTATTAAGGCTGCAATTGCAAAAGGTATTGAACCCTATATAGTTAGAGATGGCTATAAAGGATTAATTAATGGATGATTTGAAAAAGTGGATTTATCATTTGCTGGAAATATAATCTCACGTGGTGGAACAGTCATTGGTTCTGCAAGGTTACCAGAATTTAAAGATGTAGCTGTCAGAGAAAAAGCAATTGTAAAATTGAAAGAAGCACAATTAGAAGCTTTGGTTGTTATTGGCGGAGATGGTTCTTATCAGGGAGCACAAAAATTAACTGATATGGGTGTAAACTGTATTGGATTGCCAGGTACTATTGATAATGACATAGCTTCTTCAGATTATACAATTGGTTTTGACACAGCATTAAATACAGTGGTTAGATCAATTGATGCAATCCGAGATACAATGGAATCACATAACAGATGTGCTGTTGTGGAAATTATGGGTAATAGTTGTGGCGATTTAGCTTTATATGCTGCAACAGCAACAGGAGTTGATGTTTTTTCAACATCAGAATCAAAACTAACAGAAGAAGAAATAATCAAACAGGTAAAAGATTTGGCTGCAAATAATAAACGTAGCGTTATTGTTGCAGTATCTGAGAATATGTATGATGTTCATCAGTTAGCAAAAGATGTAGAAAAAGAAAGTGGTTATGTAACTAGAGCAACAGTTTTAGGACATGTTCAACGTGGTGGAGTTCCATCTGCAATGGATAGGTTTTTAGCTACAACAGCAGGAATTTATGCAGTTGAACAATTATCCATAGGTAAAGGTGGTTTATATATCGGACAAGATGGTCAAAAACTTATTGCCAGGGATATAAATTCAACACTTAATATGCCAAGAGTTAATCGTGAAGAACTTACAAATGAAATTAGAAAGATAAATGATCCTTTTAAAAGATAGAAATTTATTAGATAAAACACTGAAATTATAATAATTTCAGTGTTTTATCTTGTAAAACATAGTCAAAATGCTAAAATACATATGTAAATAAAATATAGGAGAAAGAATATGAACTTAATTGATTTAAGCAAAAAAATTAAACGTACAAAAATTATTACTACTATTGGACCTTCTACACATAAAAAAGAAGATATTCAAAAATTATACGAAGCTGGAATGACAGCAATTCGTTTAAATTTTTCACACGGTGATTTTGAAGAACATGGTGCAAGAATTGAAGCTACAAAAGCTATTAGAGATGAATTTAAAAAACCGATTTCAATTTTATTGGATACAAAAGGTCCAGAAATTAGAGTTGGTAAAATGAAAGATGGTAAACAAAAAATAGTTGCTGGTTCAGTAATTACTATTTATACTTTGCCACAAGAATTCGATTCAAGAGAATGTGATGCTAATGAAATGACAGTTTCTTATGATATGTCAAAAGACCTAAAAATTGGGGATGTTATTTTAGTTGATGATGGTAAATTAAATATGACTGTTGAATCAGTGGAACCAGGAAAAGTAATTGCTAAAGCTTTTAATCATCATATTGTAAAAACAAATAAAAGAATAAACTTACCTGGTGTAGATTTTTCAATGCCATTTTTAGCAGAAAAAGATATCAGCGATATTAAATATGGATGTAAACAGGGAATTGATTATATTGCTGCTTCATTTGTTAATTCAGCTGACAATGTAAATCAAATTCGTGATATTTTAAGAGAACAAAAATGTGAAAAAATTCAAATTATTTCAAAAATTGAATCTCAATTAGGTATAGATAATATAGATGAAATTATTAATGCTTCGGATGGAATCATGGTTGCCCGTGGTGATCTTGGTTTGGAAATTCCTTATTATGAAGTTCCATATTGAGAAAAAGTAATTATTAGAAAATGTCGTGAAAAAGGTAAAATTGTTGTTGTTGCAACACAAATGTTAGAATCAATGACAGATAATCCAGCTCCAACACGTGCTGAAGTTACTGATGTATATTATGCTACAGAATTAGGATCAGATGCTACTATGCTATCTGGTGAATCAGCAGCAGGATCGTATCCATTTATAACAACAGCAACAATGGCTACAATTAATAAACGTGCTGAAATTGAATTTTATGGTAAATTATATTACGAACAAAATTTAGAGCAAGCAAGAAGAACTACTTCTGGACAGCGTTCAGAAATTGCAAATGAATTAGCCGAAATTTCAAGAACAGGTAAATATGAATATGCAATTGTGCTATCAAGAACGGGAGAATTATTGAAAACCATTTCAAAATTTAGACCAAATGTTACAATACTTGGTGTTTCTGAAGATGAATCATTATACAATGCTTTTGGAATATGACATTCTATTTTTATGAATAAAACTAAAGATTTAGATGATTTAAATAATTCTATTGAAGAATTATCTTCAATAGCTAAAAAATGAGGAGCAAAAAATGGAGAAAAAATCCTTGTTGTAAGAAATGAAAACATACGCGAAATAGAAGTTAAGTAAATATTTTTTTAAACTTTAATATAAAAGATAATTTATCTATATTAAAGTTTTTTATTTTAATAAAATTCAATTATAAAATTAATTTGATGTTTATTGACAAAAATACAAAATGTGATAAACTAAACACGTATTTTAATTCTATATATTTAAAGACACAATATTTTAAAAGGCAAATTTAGAGAGTTAATTGCTTGGTGAAAAATTAATCAATTTTAAAATTATTACTACTTTAATTTACAATATATGGCGTAAGCTTTACGTTACAAAGTGAAAGATGGAATAATTATTTTTTATTCTAATTAGGATGGTACCGCGTCAATAATAATTTGTCGCTCCTAAATATTATTTTGGGAGTTTTATTTTGAATTCTTAAAATAAAAGAAAGGATTTAAAATTATGCACATAACATTAACAAACGGACAGGTAAAAGAATATATTTCTCCTATGTCTATTAAAGAAATAGCTTCAGATATTTCAATTTCATTGGGAAAATCAGCAATAGCTGGTTTTATTGATAATGAAATTTTTGATGTTAATTTTAAAATTAATTTTGATTGTAAATTAGACATAATTTCAAAAGATTCACCAGCAGGAATAAAAGTACTTAATTATACAGGTGCCCTAATTGCTGCAAAGGCAATTAAAGAAACAAGAGTCGATTTCAAATTTATTAATATTGAATTAGATGATGAAATGTTTTTTGTAGACTTTGATTGTGAAGAAACAATTAAGGAACAGGAATTAGAACTTATATCAAAAAAAATTAATAATTTGATAGAAAAAAATATTACCATTACATTTGATAATGAAAAAAACACTTCTAAATTTAAACAAAATGAATTCTTGACTGGTCAAAATTATAAAGGAATTTATTTAATAGATGATTTAGAAATACCAGCAACTTATATTTCAACTATGTTGTCCAAAGATATCAAAAACTTTAAATTAAATTCTATTACAGGAGCCTATTTGAACAACGATTCATCTCAAAAAATGATTCAAAGACTTTCTGGATTTGTTCGTTCTTCTAAACAAGAACTTGATAAATATATTGATGTGTTGCAAGTGAGAAAAGATAGTGATCACAGAAAAATAGGAAAAGAAATGGATATTTTTACGTTTTCAAATTTAATAGGCCAAGGATTGCCGATTTGGTTACCGAACGGAGCAATTATTAAAAATGAAATAAAAAAATATTTAAAACAAAAAGAATGAGAATTCGATTTTATTCCAATAGAAACGCCAGTTATTGGAACGATAGATTTATATAAAATTTCAGGTCATTTTGATCATTACAAAGAAAATATGTTTGCATCAATGAAAATGAGTGATAATGAAGAATTTGTTTTAAAACCAATGTCATGTCCTCATCACATACAAGTATATAAAAATAAAAAACATTCTTACAGAGAACTGCCTATTAGATATTGTGAACATGCTTTACAACACAGATATGAATCTTCAGGTTCTTTGACGGGATTAGAACGTGTTAGGTCTATGGAATTAACAGATTCACATATTTTTGCAAGGCAAGATCAAATCGGTCAAGAATTTGAAATTTGTTATAAATTAATCAGTGAGGTTTTAAAAACTTTTAATATTGAAATAGATTATTTTTCTTTATCATTGAGAGATAAAAATAACAAAGAAAAATATTTTAATGATGATTTAATGTGAGATTCTGCAGAACAACAACTAGAACAGACATTAATAAATTTAAAAATACCATATAAAAAAATGATTGGAGAAGCAGCATTTTATGGGCCAAAATTAGATATTCAATGTAAAACTGCAATTGGTCATGAAATTACTGTATCTACAATACAATTAGATTTTTTATTACCAAATAAATTTAACGTAAATTATATAGATTCAAATAATGTAGAAAAAAAAGTTATTATGATACATAGAGGTTTAATTGGAACATATGAGAGATTTATTTCAGTATTGTTAGAACAAACTAGAGGTAAATTGCCATTCTGATTATCTCCAATTCAAGTAGCAATTATTCCGGTTAATTTTAATATGAACAATGAATATGCAAATAAAGTTAAAAATTATTTGAAAAAATATAATATTAGATGTGAAATAAATGTAAAAGAAGAACGCTTGAGTTATAAAATCAGGGAATCACAAATTAGAAAAATACCATATCAATTAGTTTTGGGAGATAAGGAAACGGAATCTGAAACCATTACTTATAGAAAATATGGATCAAATAATCAGTACACAATGAGTATTTCTGAATTTGGAGAGAAGTTAAAAAGAAAAATATTAGATTATAAATAAAAATTTATGTAAATATTACATTTTGAATAATTTTATTATAGCTTTGGTTTGGACCAAAGCATTTTTATGTCAAATATGATAAAATATTAACATGTGTACGAGGTGATGTTATGTCAGCAAAACAAAAAACTCGTCGTCAAATTATATCAAGAAATAAATATGAAAAATTAATGAGAAACAAAATCGATTTAGAATCAGAAAATTACTCAATTTTAAATAATAATCATGCTTATATAGTAGACGGAATTATAGGAGCTTGAAAAACTATAGTATATAGAGTGCACAAACATTCAATGTATCAATTATTTTTTGGTTTTATTTGTGGTTTAATAATTACAAGTACATTTATATTTTCAATCTATATAATGTCTAATTTAGATAATGATTCTCTTTTTGGAATAAAATTATTACTTTTTAGTTTGATAATGCCTATTTCATTTGTGATGGTGTCTTTTATTGGAATGACTTTGTTTACAAATTTTTTTGTAGCTTCTTTAGTACAGATAAAAGGAAGTGTATCTTTTTATGATTATATTAAATCAATTGTATGATCATTTTTCGGAAATATTTTAGGCATAATAGCAATAATAGCTATTGAATTTTTTAGTGGTGTATTTAAGAATCAAGAAATAGCAACTATCATTAATGAACTTTTATTTAAAAGTTTTTCTTCAATTGGTAGTTATATTTTAGAATATGTTAATAATCTTATGGCCAATAAAATGAACTCATCTATTGCACCGCCAATTGCATTTGCAATTTCATTTTCAAATATTTTAATAACCATAATAACTATTTTAGCGATAAGTATAGTTACAGGAATTTTGATTTTTCTATCTCATGTTTTTGAAAAAATGTCTAAAAATAAAGTGACAATAAGGGTAACTTTAATTTTTTTTACAATGTCATTAATTTGTGGTGCTTTACTAAATCACGCAATATTGTCTATAATTTATTTATTATCTGAAATTTGTATTTATATGTCGGAAACCCAAATTCATGTGTATGCAATAAAAAATTATATGGATAGTGGAAATACTATAATAATAGAAAAAAATTCATTCTTAGGTGAAATAACTATAGAATTTTCATTCTTATATTTATATGCATTATTTGTTATTATTCCTACAATTGTTGGAAATTTTTTAGGTGCCGGTTTATTTGCACCATTAATTTTTTGATTTTCATTTAAAAAATATCTGTCTTTGCTTGCAAAATTATTTTCACTTTATAACATTAATGAAAAGCTAAAAAAATATATTAAACCAATCCCTTACAAAGAAATTAACTACAGACCAAATATTTATAATCCATTAGAAGATAAAAAAAATTATGTACAAAAACAAGTAGCTAAACCACCTAAATTTCCATGGCAAGTTTAATTAAATCTTTTTTGTTTGATATAATCAACAAGATTAGAAATTAAAGAGGTAAATTATTATGTCAACAGTTCAAATTATAACTTTAGTGCTTTCAATTATAAGCGCACTTGGCATTATTTTTATGTCTTGATTTATAGTTTATTTTAAAAAGAGAACAAAAGAAAATCAAGAATCTTTTCAGCATTTTGGTACTAGCAAAAAAAGAACATTTGCATTTTGAAATTGATGATTAATTATATTTTCAACAACTGCTTTTTCTTTGGTTCTTCTAATTTGTTTTGGAATTTTTATTGGTTCTTGATTTTAATAATTATTTTTACTATCTATATTTTTATTAATATATTCAACATCATGATTTATTTTTCATTTACCAGGTTCAATTTCAATTAAGTATGACAATTCAATTAATTTAGAAATATTTTGCATTAATTTATCAATTGTCATATTGAATTCTATATTATCTAAAAAATTACTAAAATCATCTATGATAAATTCTCATTTTTTATCCAATTTCATAAATATTAAAATTCTAATTTGTTGTTGCGTTAATCTTGGTCCAGATGAAGATGCAATTTCATATCTAATGTAAGATCATTTTATAATATATGTATATCTTTCAAAACCTAGTTTAATAAAATAGGATAAATCGAATTGATTTTCAAATACTTGCGAAAAATGATTTCTGTAGAATTCTTTAAAAGTATCTACATAAAAAGCAAAAAAACCATTTCTTTTTCAGTTTGTAAATCTCTGAGATCAATTTCAAGCAGTTTCTCTTGCCAAAAATTCAGAGTATTTTTCATAGGGATGAATTCATAATAAAAATAATTCAATCATAAAAGATTTAACTAATGGATGAATGCCATCATTTTTATTATTAATAAATAAAATTAGCTGTTCTAAAGCTTCTGGAATTAACTCTGGATCTAGTGTTGCAATATTATTTTTTAGGATAATTTTATTTTGCCTATATTGCTTATGATTTTCATTTAAGTCAGGTAATTTGCTAGCCAAAATAGCTCAATTATCTTCTATATCTTTTAAAGAAAATTGTTCTGTATTAAATTGATTATCAATTATGGATATTACAATTTTTAAGAAATTTTGAATTACAATTTCATTTTGATTAATCGGTACTGCATTATTGTATATTGCACCAATTTGTTTTCTGTCAACATCAACATTTTCAATATGCATGGCGCACCTTACTTCTGTAAATGCAAAATTTAAATAATCAATTCAATCTCCTGAATTTTCGTATTCTTTATTAATTATTTCAACATCTTTTAAACAAGCATTAATATAATCTAAATTGTAAGCAAAAGTTATAGATGGTGCATTCTTAAAATTAAAAGTGAATTTTATCTTTTCATCATCACTTGAATTTATTGGCGTTTTGTAATTATAATTGGTTGCAATTAATTCTTTGTACATAAGTATAATTACCTAGCCCTTCTTTTATTAATTTTAGTCAAATAATTTATAGCTTCTTTGTAATTAACATAAACTTTGTGTTTTTGTTACCTATACAGATTATAAACTAAATCTTATTTTTTTATAAAATAACGTAAAAAAAACACTATTAATCAATGTTTCGAAAAACATCAAAAAACTAGAATTTTTCTTGTGTTATAATTAAATTGTTTTTTGTATAAATAATCAAAAGGGGATTGAGCAATTATGGTTCATTTGCGAGCAAGAAATTTATCATCAAAAGGCAGACTAAAAAAATGATTATTTAATGGCAATAATATTCATTTTGGTGATGATTTTGCTTTGGTTGAAATGGATTTTGGGGAAGTTGTAATTAAAGCAAATGCTGATGGGATAATTTCAAGAACAATAAAATTAGGCTCACCAGTAAAAAACGGTACCATATTAGCTTCAATTTATACAGATGATAAAAAAGAATTTAGACCTAAAAAAATCAAAAATAATAATATAAAAGATGAAGAAATTGTACACAATTTTGATGAATCCAATCTAACTTCAGCAGAAGATGAACGAGATAACTATTCGGGAGCTGTAGTATATGATAGAAATATGATGGCAAGAACTCCATATTCTCAAACAGCATCTGATATAATGACCGAACCTAATTATAACAAAATTATGGGTGCGTTAGGTGAAGGTGTTCAAGATTCCAAACCATTAGACAGATTTGCACAGATGAGAGCAAATATAGCAAATTCTATTTCAAATTCACCAAATGCTCCAAAACCACAATCAAAAGAAGATATTGAAAAATTGTCAAATATGTCTATCCAAGATGCAGTAAATAATAATAATGATGCTGCAGCTTTATTAAATACTTCAAATTTAGAAGGTGCTTCAAAATTTAGACAAATGGTTGCAGCTAGAAAGGCGAAATTATTAGAAGAAAACAATTTTAAAGAAAATGATAATTCAGAAAAAGTTGTTTCTGCAATGGATAATTTAGATGAAAATGGAAGGCCATTAATTTTAAGAAATATTATTCAAAATAGATTAGAAAAATTTAATAATTCAGGCGGCGATCCAAATGCAGTTAAAAGTGATCTTGTTGCAACTTCTGTTAGAAACAAAGACAATCAAAATAATGCTAAAAAAGTGACTGATGATGATGAAAATTCTCAATGAAGAGCATATCCAGCGCAACAAAAAGATGAAGTACAAATGACTAATGCTTATTTAGATAAACAAAATGCCGATTCTGTTCGAAGTTCTTCTATATGAGGAGATTATTTAAATAATGATGAAGAAGAAATGGTGATTGATGCAAATAATAATTCAATTGGCGGATTTTCTAGAATGCCATCTGTTGCACCATCTACTTTATTAAATAAAATTTCTGAAAAAGAAGATTTAAACTATACAGATAAAAAAATTGCTGATTTGTATGATCAACAAAGAAGAGAAAAATTATTTAAAACTAGAAATCAAAGAGATGCCATTAGAAATAGAATGAATGAATTTATGGGTAAACCATCTGTGGAAACCAATTTTTCAAGTGCGATTGTTAATCAGGCAATTGCAAACAATAATTCTAAAATTAATTTTGATTCTACAAATAGCGATATACTTTCAAAACCTAAAGTAGAAACTGAAATTAATGGCGTACAAATACCAGAATATTTTTTACAAACTTTGCCTTTTCAAGATGCAAATACAGGTGCTGTTAATTTTTTAATGTATAAAGATACCCCAAATGGAACTGTTGAGTTTTCAAAATGATTGCAACAAATACAAAATAATCAAACAACATCTGTTAATTCAAATGAAATGAATAATCAACAAAATTCTAATTTACATTTGATGGATTATCCTATAAATGAAAAAAACAAACAAACTATAAATAATGATAATTCATTTAATAATTTTAATAGTATAAATACAAATAACAATCAGAATGGTGATTTTCAAATGAGTTCAGATAACGTGGAATATTTAAAAAAAGAAATTGAAAATTTGAAGGAATTACTAAAACAAAATAATAAATTAGATTATGCAAATGCATCGTTAGGTAATCCAAATTTATCAAATTCGAACCCAGATGATTTTTTTACAAAAATGATGCAATATATGATGATGCAATATATGATGCAGTCGTTTTCTTCTGGTGGCGTAGATAATCAAAATATGAAATTAATTATAAATAATTACCTTGATAATTTTGCAAGAAAAAATAATTTATTGTCACCATTAGAAAATAATGCCGATATGCAAACTGTGAATTTTTCAAATCCAGCAAATGATAATACTATTAATAGAAATAATTCATTACCACCAACTTCAGCATATTTAGATATTCATTCCAATACAAAAGATGAGCAACGAGAACAAATTAATGTAACAAGAATGCCTGCTGTAAAATCGATGATTTTATCTCAATCATACATTCCACCACTAACAATATCAACAGAAGTTGATATGACAGCACTTTTGAAATTGAAACATATTTTGAAAAAAAATTCTCAAGATGGAATTATTTATTCAACAATAGCTTTTATAATTAAAGGAATTTCAATATCTTTGATTGAATATCCAAAATTAAATTCACAGTATGATCCAGAAAATAATGAACAAATTATCAAAAATTATCACAATATAGGTTTAGCTACAGAAACTTCTGAAGGAATAATTGTTCCTGTAATGAAATTTGTTGAAAAATTAAATTTAAAACAAGTAGCAATTGATGTAAAAGAAATAACAGGAAGACTAAGACGTGGTGAATTATTTAATTATGAAACATCAGGCTCAACTATAACGCTTGCAAATTATGGAAATGTTGGAGCAATACAAGCAACGCCAACTATATTTTACCCAAATGCTGCAGTTATAGGAATAGGCAAAATAGTTAAAAAGCCTGTTGTAGTTGATAATGAAAAATTAGCAATCAAAGCTATGATGAACGTTTCATTAACAGTAGACCAAAGAATACTTGATGCTGCGGAAGCGGGAAGATTTCTATCAAGACTTAAAGAAGTTTTAGAAAATCCAGAATTAATTTCAATTTAAAGATAATAATGTCAAAATAAATTTTTATTTTTGCAATCTATTAAACACCCATTCAATCGGGTGTTTTTTAATATTTGCTAAAAATTTCATTTAAAAATTTTAAAAATACATATACGATTGGAGGTGAGTAAATGATTATTCAAAATGAACAAAATAATAATTATGGTATAACTATGGCAGAAAATTTCAAACAAATATTATTTGTAAATGCTTATGATGGTGATTGGACTTTATCTGTTGATGTCATGTTTGTAAATCAATCAATATCAGGCGATAAAGGAAATTATAAACTTTATTTCAGGCCAAATTTTGCCGCGACTAAAAAAATTTCTGATTTTGCATTATTAAAAAATATTTTAGAGATAAAAACCGGCTATTTAGAATTAATAAATTTTTCATTTTCGTTATCTGCAGAAACTGCAAACGGCAATATTCCAATTAAATTTGGAGAGAATGATCAATTTAATGCAGAAAGTATGAAATTAAAAATTTCAGATGATAAACATTTCAATTATGAAACAGATTGAATTTTTGCAACAGAAATTAGTTATGATTTAATCAATCAAGATAATGTAAATAATTTTATTTTTGATTTACATACAAAAGTAAAATCATATAAAGGAAATCTTAATAGACATACGAAAGGCGTTATTTCTATAAATTTAAAAGATGATGGTGGAGATTTTGTTTATGATAATTCAAATAAAATTACAAATATAAATACTAGAAATGAAATTTTTATTTATATGAATTATAATAGCGATACAAAAGAAATTAATTGATTCAATTCAGCAATAATTGAAAATTTTAAAATAAATTATGAAAATGAAATCAATTTTTTTAATAAACCAATAAGAAAATTATTTAAAATAACTAAATCTACATATTTATCATCGCAAGTAAATGAATTTGCAATGAGTAGTTTTAAAAATATATCTAGTGATGATTCGTTTAATTATTTAAAGGTTATTAATGAATTCATAAATAAAAAATATTCATTTGATCTACCTATGATAAATGTAAAATTAAATCTACCAGCAGATAATATGAAAAAATTATATGAAGAAAATGCACAGCCCACATTATTTGAATCAAAAGAAGATAATCAAGTAATTGATGTTTCAATTGATAATAATACAGTTTATAACCCAATAACTAAAAAAATTGAATTAGATAATAATCAAAAAAATGGCTTTGTATTAAATCCAAATACAATAGGCAAGACTAATTTAGATTTTGAAATTATGATAAATACTGAAAAAGTTTATTCAACTATTTCAGTAGATCAAATAGTTGATAGTGATGAAACAAATTTTCTTGATCAAAGCGAAAATTATAATCAAGATTTTTTTGATTTAACAAAAATTGGCTTTTTGAAATTAACATATGAAGAGATTTCGCAATATTTACAAGAGGATTTAAGTTATAGTATTTTTCAGCAAATAATTAAGGAGTATTGAGTAAATGAAATTAAATAAATCATGAAAAATTTTTATATGTGGTCTAACGTCAATTGCAGTTTTATTTACAGGTTCATATTTTATTGTTGACTATATTAATAAATACAATGCAAATTTTACACAGGGAAATAATATTAATCCCCCAATTGTGAATGAAAATCCTTCTAATGATAATTCTGGATTTGATAACGACAAGGACGATATACACTTTAACAAAGCGGAAATACTGCAATTTACAAAATATAATAGTAACGGACATTATTTTAATATAGACTATTTTAAATTTCTTATATTTAGTAAATTCATAAAATTAAATCCCAATTTGAACTTTTTAAAATTAGGTTTTAAAGTTGATGACAGATATACACCAAAAAAATATTGGTTTCTTATTCAGATGACAAAGAAAATAACTATATAAATTGAGTTTATATTTATAATAATTAGATGTATAATAATATTGGTGATAGTATGAACTATATGGAAGAAATAAAAAAGGTTTTAAAACAAAAAGGAGCCAAGGGCGAAATAACAAATTCTACTTTATTTGATTCATTAGGATTAGATTCTTTAGATATAATGGATATGGTTGTTACATTAGAAGAAAAAACTGGTGTTACATTTAGTGATGAAACATTATTAGAAATCAAATCAGTTGAAGATTTAATTCGCGAATTAACTATTTTAGTAGAAAAAAAATAGTGAATATTTTTAGTATATTGTATAAAAAATAATATTGACAAGTTGTGTTAACTAATAAATTGTTTTTTATTAATATTAGTTATTTACAAATTCATTTTTTGTTAGTATAATTGTGTTGATATTTAGGGGTGTAGTTCAGTTGGTAGAACATCGGACTTCAAATCCGAGTGTCGTGGGTTCAAGTCCTGCCACCCCTGCCATATTTAATTTTTGCGATCATATGATCGTTTTTTTATAGGGGTGTAGTTCAGTTGGTAGAACATCGGACTCCAAATCCGAGTGTCGTGGGTTCAAGTCCTGCCACCCCTGCCATTAACAATTAAAAAATGAAATTAGTTTAGTTTCATTTTTTAATTGTTAATTTTTTATTTATAGCATAAAATAATCATATTGGAGGATAAAAATGAAATATAAAAATTTACTAACAAGATTTGTTGACTATGTAAAATTTGAAACAAGGTCTGATGAAAATTCTAAAAGTATTCCAACAACAACTTCACAAATAAATTTTGGAAATAAATTAATTGAAGAATTAAAAAAATTTGGAATAAAAGATATTCAAATTATCAAAGGACATTATATAATTGCAACTATTCCAGCAAGTAAAAATTTTGAAAATGTTGTGCCAATTGGTTTTATTGCTCATATGGATACGGCTGATTTTAATGCTAAAAATGTCAATCCTAGAATAATTGAAAATTATGATTCAAAAGATATTGTTTTGAATGAAGAGAAAAACATAAAATTGGAAGCTAATTTATTCCCAAATTTAAAAAATTATGAGGGCAAAACATTAATTACTACAGATGGAACAACTTTATTGGGCGGAGACGATAAAGCCGGAATTGCAGAAATAATGTCAATGGTAGAGTTTATTTATGATAATCCAAATTATTTACACGGACAAATTAAAATAGCCTTTACACCAGATGAAGAAACAGGCAGAGGGGCCGATCTTTTTGATGTTAATCTATTTAATGTAAAATTTGCCTATACATTGGATGGTGGTCCATTAGGTTATTTAGAATACGAATCATTTAATGCGGCTCAAGCAATAATTAAATTGAATGGTGTTTCTGTTCATCCTGGATATGCAAAAAATAAAATGATAAATGCTTCAAAATTGGCAATTGAATTTGATAATCAATTACCTGTAAATGAAGTTCCTGAAAAAACTGAAGGTTATGAAGGATTTTATCTTATGACTAATTTAAATACTAACCTTGAAGAAGGCAAAATGACTTATATTGTAAGAGACCACGATAAACAAAAATTTAATTTTAGAAAACAATTTTTGATAGATACTGCGATTAAATTAAATAAGAAATATAATTTTGAAAGATTTTCTGTTGAAATTAAAGATCAATATTACAATATGAGAGAAGTATTAGAAAAAGATATGTTGGCAGTAGATGTGGCTGTATCTGCAATGAAAAGCGTTGGTGTAGAGCCACATATTAATCCAATTAGAGGAGGAACGGATGGTTCAAAAATCTCTTTCATGGGATTGCCAACACCAAATTTATTTTCAGGTCAAGAAAATATGCATGGCAAATATGAATTCATATGTTTAGAAACTATGGGAAAAGCTGTAGATGTAATTATTGAAATTATTTCGCAAGTTGTAAAATTTAAAAAATAGATTGCTTATTTTTAATAGTATTCAGTGATTATATAAAATATCTAAAAAAATTTTGATAATAAAATTACTTTTATTATCAAAATTTTTTAATCTATAAAGTATTTATTTGGTAAAACAATGAAACCAATTGTTTCAACACCCGCGTGTGCAGCATAAATATTTGGTAACTCTTCTGTTATGTAAGATATTTTTGCATCATCTAATACTTTTTGCGCTGAGCTTACATATCTAGGATTTGTCTCTGCTGTATGTACAAAAGTAATTGTGTAATGTGTAGAACCATATTTTTTCTTTAGTATTTTCAGCAATTTTTCTGTAACTTGAGTAATTGTTCTTCCAGAAGCTTCATTTTTAGGTTTTTCTAATCAGTGAATCAGCAATTTTGTTTTCATAATATTTAATAATTTAATGATGATTGCTTTAGCTCTGCCGCCTCTAGCTAACTTAGCCAAATCTCCTGGCACTATACCAAGATAAGATTCTTTTTCAATAATAGCTGCTTCTTTAATGATTTTGTCTAATTCTAACCCATCTTTAATCATTTTATCAAGATATAAAGCCATTCTTTTTAATCCATTCGCCGCCATATTATGTTCTAAAATGGTAATTTTATTTTTGTATTTTTCATCATTCGCCACCATTTGAGCTGTAGCGTTCATTGAAGAAATATTTTTTGTAATTGTAATATGAATAATGTGGTCATATTTTCCTAACATTTCATCGTATTTTTGTTCCAACTCTCCAGGAGAAGCTTGTGATGTTTTTATATCCTCTTTATTTTTAAGTCTATCCAAAAAATTAAATTCTTTTGCAAGTTCTGGTGTATCTAAAAAATCATTACCATCAGGTAATATTATATGTAATGGAATTAATTCTATATTTACATCTTTCAATTCTTCTACTTTAAATCCAGATGCACTGTCAACTAAAATACCGATATTCATATTTATCTATTCTTCTTTCATTCAAGCTATAAAAGCAAATGTTTCAGTTCCGGTGTGAGCTGCAATTACATTTGATAGGTCTCTCTCTAAATTGATAATTAAGCCACTATCATTAATAATGCCATGAACAAGATCAATTGTTTCTTTTGGTGATCTTGAATAAGTTAAATCAATTTGAGTAATTCCTGGTATTTCTTTTTGTATTTGCGCCAATACAAGCCTTACTGCTTTTTTAAAAGTTCTTTCTTTTGAAAATTTATCAATTTGACCATTATATCTTAGAATTGGATTGATTTTTAGAAGTTTCGCAAATCCTGCAGCTGCTTTAGAAATCCTTCCTCCTCTAACTAGTGTTTTTAAATTTTTAGGAATAATAAAACCTACAAATTTATTATTCAAACTTTCTATTTTTTCTTTAATTTGTGTGCCATTCAAACCTTGTTCAATAAAATCATACACTCTATCAATTAAGTGTTCCATTACAATCGAAACACCATTAGTATCAACTACGAAAATTTTATTTTTATATTTTTCTTCATTTGCAAGCATAAGTGCAGTTTGATATTGTCCGGATAAACCTTTTGATAATAACATGACTACAACTTGATCATATTTTTCTAACATTTTATCATAAGCATTAATTACGTCGCCTGTAATTGTTTGACTCGTTTTTAATGCTTCTTTCTCTAACAAATTATAAAAGTCATCTTTGTTAAAATTTTCATCATCGTAAATTTGTGTACCATCTTCTTTTGTAATCATTAATGGTATTATTGTCATGTTAGAGTATTTATGTGGGTCTCCACCTAGACATGAGTCTGTTAATATAGCTATTTTCATTTTTCCTCCACATTTATACAAAGTATATTTAACTTCTTTTATAATAACTCTTTTCGTATGATATTTCAAAACAATGTATAAAAATTTTACAATATTTTTTTTAATGGTGTATTATTGTGTTAATGAGGTATTGTTATGTGAGGAATCAATTATTTGGCTAGTTTTGATACTTTAATTGTTCAATTTTTACCAATTGAAAATAATTTAATTAAAAAAAATGATGATTTTATTTTATTTTATAAAGATGAAAAATTAGTTGGTGCAAATTTTTTTAATGTTTCAAAAGAAATTAATTTTGAAATTCCTTGATTAGGAGAAACAAGTAGTGCCATTAAATTTATAATAAAAAAATTGAATAGTTTGAAATTAGCTTATCCAATAGGGGAAAAATTTGTGATAGGAAGAATTTTAACATGCGAAAAAATAGAATCAACACATTTGCATAAGACCACTGTAGATTTTGGAAATAATGAATTAGCGCAAATTATTTGTGGAGCGAATAATGTAGAGGCAAATAAATTAGTGGTTGCCGCAAAAGATGGAGCTGTAATGTTTGATTGAAAAACGATTGTATATACTAAACTTAAAGGAATTGACTCTAACGGAATGTTAGTCTCAAAAAAAGAATTAAATATTGAACGAGCAAATTTTAATGATGACGGAATAATAATTTTGGAAGAAGAAGCTTATAAAAATTGCATAGGAAAATCGTTTTGACAGGTGATAGAAAATAATGAAACAAAAATTTAATATAAGTCGTGAGTTAATTTCAAATTATTATTTAGCAGATTATTTTATTAAAACAAGAAATATTTTAAAACACGAACATCCAAATCAACAAGTCACAATGCAATGATTTCAAAGAACTGATAATGTAATTTTGTGTGGTATTTCAGAAGTTTTACAGGTTTTATCAATGATTACAGATAACGATAAATTAATCGTCTATGCTTTAAATGATGGCGATTTAGTAAATAACATGGAACCAGTTTTAAAAATAACAGGGCCCTATTATATATTTGGATGATTAGAAGGACTTATTGACGGAATTTTATCAAGGTCAACTTCAGTTGCTACATCATCTTTTGAAATAACAGAAGCAGCAAATAAAAAAATTGTTTTAAATATGAATGATAGATCAGATCACCCATTATTACAATCAATAGATGGTTATGCATCATATGTTGGTGGAATCAGAAATTTTGTCTCTCTTGCTGCTATAAAATATATAAATGATGAAAATGTCAAAAAGCCGCAAGGAACAATGCCGCACGCACTAATACAATCTTATGATGGTGATTTAATAAAAGCGGCAGAGGCATTTTGCAAATATTATCCAGATAATGATTTAACAGTTTTGGTTGATTTTGCAAACGATTGTGTGAACGATTCATTAAAAGCTGCCAAACATTTTGGGGAAAAATTAAAATATATTCGACTGGATACATCAAAAACGTTAATAGATAAATTCTTGCAAGAACATGCAAATGAATATGATAAAAATAAAGACCTGCATGGTGTTTGCCCAGAATTAGTTTTTGCAGTAAGACAAAATTTAGATAACAACGGATTTGAATTTGTCAAAATAATTGTTTCTTCTGGATTTAATGCAGAAAAAATAAACTATTTTGAAAATTGCAAAACTCCAGTAGATATTTATGGTATTGGAGAGGCCATTACACAGAAAAAAATCACTTTTACGGGTGATGCAGTTAATATTGACGGAAAAGATATTGCAAAAGTTGGGCGTAAAAATATACTATCTGACAGACTAAGTAAAATTGAGTTATAATATTATTGTATGACTGGAGTGTGATTTATTATGACAAAAAAGCGTAATAATGAAATCTTGGATAGCGAAGTAGAAGAAAGACAGCCAAATCATTGAACATATTCAGATGATCCATTTTTGAATATGGAACCTGTGTTTTCAGATGATCCACAAGCTTCAACCGATATACTTTCTCAATTTAATACAGTAGAAAATCTAGTTAATGATGAAGATTCAATTGAAACAACAGATGAAGTAAAAAATAAAATAGCAGATATTAGAAAAAATTTAGAAACTCAAGAAGTAATTAAAAGAGAACCATCTGCTTTAGATTCAATTTTAAACAGAGCTAAAATGAATTCTGCAAGAATTCAAGAAGATGTTGAAAAAAATGACCCAACTATAGCAAGATTAAAAAAAATAGATAATGCTTTAAGGGGAAGAGGAGAAGTTGATGACGATTTATATACTGATGTAACAAAATCTCAAACTTCAACATCCTATTATGCACAACGCGCAAAAGATTTTTATGATGAGCATAATGCCAACATGAAACCGGAAGAATCAATCTTAGATAGAGCAAGACGTTTACAAGAGGAAGCTCAAATAAAAAGAGATAGAAATCAATTTGAATCAAATTTAAATATTCAACCAATTGAAAGTGAATTTGAAAGAAAAATGCGCCTTCAAAAAGAAGCTACAGAAAAAAGAAGTGCAATAATAGAAGCAAATAGAGAGGCTTTAGGAGTAACTAATACAAAATATACAGAAAGAGCAGTTGGTTTTAAAGATCGTTTTGATGATGAATCAAATTTACCACTAGTACCACCAAAAAATAACGAAATAGAGACATCGCCAATTTATAAAGCACAACATAATGATTCATCTGGAATACAAAATATTGAATCAACATTAGATGAAATAGATTATGAATTAATGAATAATACAAATAATAATTCTCCAGAATCATTAGAACAACACATTAAAAATGAACTTGAAAATATGAATTTTAAAAAGAAAATATTGGAAAATGAGTCAGAAAAAGTAGATTTTTTAAAAGAACAAGCAAGAAAGGTTCATCAACTAATTTCTGAGGCATCAAAAATTAAATCTGAATCAAAAAATATAGATTTAAAAATTAATAAATTAAATAAGGAATCTGAAAAAATAAAAGCTGACGTTGAAAAAACACTAGAAATATATTCAGATCCGATTAAATTAAAAGAATATAATCAAATTCAATCAAGAAGACATATTAATGAAAATGAACATAAAAATGATGAGAAATTATTACCAAGAAAAGTTAATTCAGAAAAAGTGCCTTTTGATTTTGATTATTATTCTAATGGACAAAAAATAGATAAAAAAACTAAAAAGACATTGATAAAACCAAGAAAAGAAGAGAGAAAAGAATTTAAAATTACTCATCAAGAAACTGCAAAAACATTAGCTAATTTGCAAAAACAAGCCAAAAAGCAAAATAAAATTAATGCTAAAACATTGTCTTATGATGAAATGAGTAATTTAAATAAAGAGCATAAATATTCATTAAATGCAAAAAAAGTAGTTTCAAATGTTAAAAAAGATAATCCAAAACTAGATGGTGAAATTATGAATATTGATACTACATTTGAAGGTTTATCATTTTCCGATAGACGAGCTCGTATATTTAGAAATGCAAATATTGCGGCCGCAGACAGAGTTAATAGAATTATTAATATGCGAAATCAACAACAAAAAACAGAGAAAAATAAAAAAAATACTAAGCTTGCATGGGATAGTAATTATTTTAGACAATTAAAAAATTTCCGAGATAATTCCAATTTTAAAGCAGGGCAAAATGTTTTTTTTCAAAGATTAAAAGAAATAAATGACAATGGTGGTATCACAGAAGTTCTTGATAAAACATTAGAATTAGATAAAAAAAATCAATGAGATATAAATAAGGCATATGAAAGAATTGCAAAAATGTCAGAACAAGAAGCAATAGAACTTGAAGCCGAATTAGAACAAACTATGCATGATCCAAATAGAGAACAATGATTAAAATTTTTCAATAAATAAAAGCACAAATTAGAACAACAATTTGTGCTTTTATTTTTATTATGTATAATAATAACGATTGAATTGAGGTAAAAATTATGTATTTGTATATTATGTTACTAGCAAATAATGCAGCACAAATAGCTACAACTATTTTAATTATTATTTTACTGGTATTGGCAATTATTTTTGTTTTATATGCTATTTTGGTTTTGCGCCGTATTAGAGCTGCTGCAAAAAAAGTAGATTATTTTTTCGAAGATATGACTTATAAATCAGAAATGTTAAATGCAACTGTAAGCACAGTTGCCCATATTTCAAATTATATTGATATTTTTGATGCATTTGCTAAAAGAAATATTAAATCATGAGTAAAAGTAGCTGCTAGAAATCGAGATTTAGCTTATCGATTAATAGATAAACTTCGTGATTTTGCAAATAGCGAGGATTAATGAGTATGTTTAAATGACTAAAATTTGGAGCGGCTGTAACACTTGGACTGCTGATGGCGCCAAAAAAAGGTTCTGAATTAAGAAAAGATTTTGTGAATTCACTTAAAAAATATCGTCCACAATTAAAACGTTTGATTATTAGTTTAGAGGAAGCGTGAGAAAAATCACAAAGTGTACAATCTGATGAAATTACCGCTCAAATAGAAATGAAAATTGCTGATGTAAAAGATGCATCTGAAATTTTAGATGCAGCAAAAACAAAAGAATTAGCTTATAAAGCTATTTCAAAAATAGGTAATTCTGCTGCAAAATTAATTAAAAATGCAGCTAAATCTCCAAATGTTATTGCAGTTGCAAAAGATATTGCAAAAATTACAGTTAATGTAATAGATACTTCAACTAAAATATATGACAAAGTAAAAGAAACTTCAGAGTCATTAACAGAAAATACCTACCAACCAACGGATGAAGAAAATATTGCAAGCAATATGACTGGAACTTCAGAAACAGAAAGCGATCACTATATTGAGGAAGTATTTGAAGTTGAAATAAAATCTGATGAACAAAATGATGATATTAAAAATAAAGACGAGGAAAAATAAAAATTATGAATAATGCTTTAATAGATGAATTAACTTGAAGAGGTTTATTAAAACAAGTTACAAATGAATCAAAATTGAAAAAGGCAATGAGTGAAAAGGCTGGTGTTTATATAGGATTTGATCCTACTGCTGATTCACTACACGTGGGACATTTAATTCCAATTATAAATTTAAGAAGAATAACATTATTTGATTTACAACCTATAGCTGTTATGGGCGGAGCAACTGGAAAAATCGGAGATCCGTCATTTAAAAAAGATGAAAGAAAATTACTTTCAGATGAAATTGTTGAACATAATATTCAAGCAATAAAAAAACAGTTAAGTTTTATGTTACCTAACATAAAAATTATTAATAATTCAGACTGATTATCATCAATGCTGATGATAGATTTTTTGCGAGATGTTGGTAAAGAATTTAATTTAACTTATTTATTGGCAAAAGAATCTATTGCGTCACGTATAAGTTCTGGATTATCAATAACAGAATTTTTTTATACAATGCTGCAAGCATATGATTTTTATATGCTTTATGAAAATTATAAATGTTGAGGTCAAATGGGTGGTTCTGATCAATGAGGCAATATTACATCTGGAATAGATTATATATCATCACAAATAGGTCATGAAAATTCTAACGCATTTGGATTAACGATGAATCTACTAACAAAAAAGGATGGCATGAAGTTTGGTAAGACAGAAGCAGGCACTGTTTGACTGGATAAAAATAAAACTTCATATTATGATTTCTATCAATTTTGATTTAATCAAGAAGATGATGATATTGAAAAATTATTAAAATTCTTCACTTTTATGAATAAAGAGGAAATAGATGCAATAATAACTGCTCATAAAAAAGAACCATTCAAGAGAATTGCTCAAAAAGAGTTAGCAAAAAGGGTAACTCTATTTGTTCATGGAGATAATGGATTAAATGAAGCTGTAAAAATAACAGATGCAATATTTTCTGGAGATATTCTAGCTCTAGATAAAGATTTTATATCTAAAATTATTTCAACTTTAATTATAGGAGAATCTAAAAAAAATGTAAATGTAGTTGATTTACTGGTTAATTCAACTATTGCATCTTCAAAAAGACAAAGTAGAGAATGAATTCAAGCTAAAGCAATTTCCTTAAATGGTATTATTGTTAGTGAAGATTATGTAATTTCAGATAAAGATATAATAGTTAACGATTTAATATTAATTAAACGTGGTAAAAGAAAAATTATGTCAGTTAAATTAACTAATAATTAATTTAAAGCTAATTGGCAGGTGATTTAAAAAAAACTAATCAAAATAAATTGATTAGTTTTTTTTAAATCATGATTTTTCATACGGATAATAAAAACATCCATCAATCAATCTGTCATAAATTTTTTTATTAATCATATTTTTGTAAATATTAGTTTTATCTGAATCTGGATTATTAAAATGAGAATAAATAACATGATTTAGTACATCGGCAAATCTAATGACATCTGTTTTGGATGATTCCAAATAATATGAAGTAACAGTTCAAGGATGTTCTATAAAATTTGATTTTAATAGAACTTCTAAGTCATTAACTTCAACTTCTTTTAAATTTCTTTCATCTATTAATAACGTTAATTCATCTATTTTATTATCAAAATTCAAACGTTTTTGTCAGAAATTGACTAGGTTATTAACAAAAAAATTATAAGCAATTGATTCATTAATTGTAAAACCCGAAACAACTTGTTTTCTTGAAACAACTGAAAAAATTGGAGTTACGTAAGTATCGTCTAAATTTAATAGTATTGCATTTATGTAATCTGCAATAATATGAGCTGGTGTATTATTACCTTTAATTTCAGAAAAATTTTTTAACTTATATTTTTTTCTTAACGCCATTTCTACAATTCTTATAGCTGATTTAATTTCTTCTTTATTAGAATACATAATTCCACCAATAATAAAACAATCACCAACATCGTTTGCATTAAATTTACCAGATTCGTCTAGTGCGATAAACACTTTTCTATTTAAAAATTCCAATATTTATTCACCTCAAATTTAAATGTAAAAAAAGTATTGAATGTTTAAAATAACCATACAATACTTTTTGCTTCTTATTTAATAAGTCTGTTGTATCATTCAACAATTAATGCTTCATTAATTTCTTGATTTAATTCGCTACGTTCTGGCAATCTTACAAATTCGCCTTGAAATTTAGCTTTATCAAATTTAACAAATGAAACTAATGATGCGTTTGATGCCATAGCTTCTGTAACTATAGTATTTTTTTTCATTGATTCTTTTAATTCAATTTGACTACCTGGTTTAACAATAAATGAAGGGATATCAACTTTTTTTGAATCCACTAAAATATGACCGTGGTTAACTAATTGTCTTGCGCCACGTCTAGTCAAAGATAATCCCATTCTATAAACTACATTATCTAATCTAGATTCTAATAAACATAAAAAATTTGTTCCTGTAATACCTGTAATTTTTTTTGATTTTGCATAGGTATTTCTAAATTGTCTTTCTGTTAAACCGTACATGAATTTAACTTTTTGTTTTTCTTGCATTTGTTGTCCGTAACCAGATAATTTAGTACGTTTTGATCCGTGTTGACCTGGTGCGGTTGAACGTTTTTTACCTTTTGAAAATTCTTTTCCTGATTCCAAAATTGAAAAACCGTAACGTCTAGCTTTTTTAAACGTTGAGCCTGTGTATCTTGACATATAAAAACCTCTCTTAAATATAAAAATGATTGTTACAAAAGTTTTCTTAATAAGTCCTTTATGAATGAGTTTAACTTTTCGTTCTTACTGCTAAGAATTACTATTAAGTTTAAATATTGTTAAACATACAATTACTATAAATACTTATTCGCAGATAAATCTTAAATAACCATAAAAAATTATACATTATTTATTTGTAAAGTTATATATAAAATCAAGAAAACATGAAATTAATAGTTAAACATAGTGTGCTATAATTTCAATGATGGGCGGTGTATTTTTATTTTAATGTTTTTAACTTGACACTTTGAAGATGTTTCGAAATCACCGTTAACTTTACTAATGTTAAGTATTTTTTGCACAGCCTTTTTGTGTGGTGTCGTTTGTTTAATTATTTTGTTAATTTATCGATTAATTATTAAAAATATTACTATTTCATTGGATATTTTAGAGGCTTTGCAAAAAAACCCCTTACGTTCGCTATTATTGAAATTGGCTATATTGGCACAACAAAAATCTGTGATAGAAGAAAAAATAAGAATTTGAAGAACAAAATATGAATTATTATATGAAAAAGAATTTTTAAAATCCGCATTGGATTTAACAGATTTTTTGACAGATAGAAAATTTAGACAACCAACAATTAAAAATCTAATAAAATCAAAAGAAGTCTATTTAAAATTGATGAATATATCGCAAAAAGTATATGAAATTCAACAAGAAATCAAAAATGAAATAGAAATAGAATTAATTATGCGAGATACAGTTATAGATTTCAGCCGCATTTTTATTGATATTAGAAAAGAAGTTGATTTATTAGACATTAATGCTTTTAATCTTGATAAAACAAAATTGCAAGAAACTTTAGATAAAATGGATGCACTTTTTGAAAATTTTTATGATAATTTGGAAAGTGGAGATTATAAAACTGCATGATCAAACATTTCTGAACTTTCGACTGCGATAGCTTTTTTGATTCAACTGTTAGACAATGTACCATATATTATTAATGAAATTCAAAATTTTATTCCAGATAAATTAAATAAATTTAAAAACCGTTTTGTTATTACAAATAAAACAGACAAAGCAGCATCAAATTTAGTAAAATTTAGTGCGCTAGAGAAAAAAATAGATGAATACAGAACAAAGGCTGATTCTTTATTACGTAAATTGCAATTTAAAAAATCGTATAGATTAGTTAGAGAAATTTATCAACTTATAAATATTTTTCAACAAGATTTAGAAAATGTTGATAAGTTACAGAAATTTTTTAACAATAATGAAGTATTAATTAAAGGCTATATCGATGAAAATGTACGAACAATAAATAATTTTGAGCGCAGATTCAAAATTATTACACCCTTAAATAAACAACAACCGAAAGAATATTATGTTTTTCAAGACTTTAAACAAAAATTTGAAAAATCAAAATTGGAAATTGAAAGCATTTACGCAGAAATTGATACGTCTACAATAGAACATAAAATAGATTATTTAAAATTAAAAGATAGAATGATTAGTGCTTTAAATGATTTAGTATCATCAGTTGAAGGTTTTGAGATTACTGAAAATTTTATAGAAACACAAAAAAAATCTGGAGAAGATTTATCTGGAGATATTATTTTTGTCAAATCAATAATTATGCAAGCACAAGTTAAAGTAAATCAATATTTATCAGTGAAAGAGCTTAATGAATATGAAATTTCAATTCAAGTAATTTTAAAAAAATTGGATCAATATTCAACAAAATATTTAGAACAATTAGCAGATTCAGAATATAACTTGGTAAAAGAAGAAATAAAAAATTTAACGCAAGATGCTTGAAATATTTCAAATAGTATTACAGATAAAATTTTTGCAGATTATATGGCCCAAGAAATTATGAATTATATGGAAAGATACACAAAAAAAATTCCAGAGGTTGAAGCTTGAGTTCAACAAATGGAAGAATCTTTTAGAGATCGTAATTTAGATTTTGTTATTAATTTTGGTATAGCAAAATTAAGAGAATTAAAAAAATGAAATAATATGAGGTAGAACATAAATGAAAGTAATTTTAGTACGTTATGGAGAATTAACATTAAAAGGTGCAAACAGAAATGATTTCATTTCTAAATTATTACAAAATTTAAAATTTAAAATTAAACCATATAAAGACGATGTTAAATTTATTCGTGATCGTAATTCTTTAACTTTAGAAGTAACAGATGAAAAGTTGGATAAATTAATTTTTGATTTACAACATACCTTTGGAATTTATTCAGTTTCAATTGTGAAACGATGTGAAAAAAATTTAGAAGATATTAAAAAAGCTGTTTTAGAAATTACTAGAGAATTACCAAATTCAGGAACATTTAAATTGGAAGTTATGAGAAAAGATAAGTCATTTGAAATTACTTCGAGTGATTTAAAATTAATGTTAGCGCCAATCGTACTCAAAAATTCTAATTTAAAAGTAGATGTTCACAAACCAAATTATACTTTAGAAATTATTGTGAAATCTGATGCAGTATACATATTTTCATCAAAAATTAATGCTATAAAAGGATTACCTGTGGGTGTTTCTGGTAAAGCAATTTCTTTGTTATCTGGTGGAATAGATTCACCGGTATCTTCTTATTTAACTTTAAAAAGAGGTATGCAAGTAGATTTTCTTCATTTTATGACACCACCGCATACTTCAGAATTAGCTTTGAAAAAAATTTTTGATTTGGCTGAAAAATTATCTCCATATAATTTGTCAAATTTTCATCTATATGTATGTAATTTTTCTATGTTATTGCAAGAATTGATGCATATACCAGAAGAAGCATACAGAATAACTATTATGCGTAGAATGTTCGTACGAATTACCGATGAATTGGCAAAAATTATTAAAGCAAAAGTAATTGTAACGGGTGAATCACTTGGACAAGTAGCATCGCAAACTATAGAATCAATTAATGTAATTAATGAAGTTTCTGAACTACCGATAATTAGGCCATTAATAACTTATGATAAAGAAGAAATAATAGCAATTGCAAAAAAAATTAAAACTTATAATATTTCAATTCTTCCGTTTGATGATGTTTGCTCAATGTACGCACCTAAAAAACCTGTAACAAAACCAAAATCTTTTGTTGCAAAAAAACAAGAGGATTCAATTTTATGAAAAGAAATGATAGAATGAGCTATTAAAAATTCAATTCAAAAATATTCATTTAAGGATGGTGTATGACATGAAATTAAAAATTGACAAGAAAGCGAAACAAAATAATATTAATACTAGTAAATCTAAATTTGGTGTATTCCATAATAAGGATGTAAATAAAGATGATACTGTAGAAATTAAAGCAGATACTCTAAGTGAATTTCATGATAATTCAATTATTATAGAGCAGACCAAAAGTGATGAAAACAGTAAAACACAAGATATTGTGAAATTAGCTGTTGGATCAAAATTACCAAAGAAAAATAAAAAATCGCCTTTATTATTTAAAATAATTTTTTCAACGGTAATTTTGCTTTTAATTATCTCTTTGATAGTTGTTTTTGCTGTTGGCGGAGTGATATAGTCAATGCAATTTAGTCCTATGATAGACATAAAAACAACTTATAATTTTATGTCATCATTAATTTCCATAGATGATTATTTTAAATTTGCAACTGAAAATAATTTTAAATTTGCATTCTATGCAGAACTAAATTCAATGTACGGGGTTGCGGAATTTTCAAGTAAAGCTAAAAAAAATGGAATTAAACCGATAATTGGAATTACAATAGAAATCGATTTACCAATAAAGTGATCTATAAATGTTTTTGCAAAAAATAGAGCGGGATTTGAAATATTGTCCGATTTTTCATCGTTATTAATGACAAATAGAATTATTAACGATGGTGCCAAAATTAAGTTTATTAATGATAATTTCAATGATAATTTAATTGCGGTTATTAATTATAAAAACAAAATAGATTTTAATCATTTTGATAATATGTCTAAAAAAATGTCAAGCGAAAATATTTTCTTAGGAATTGATAAAAATACTTTTGTTTACAATAATAAAAATCAAATAGATTCGATGGTTAATTTAGTTTTTTATTCATCTGTTAATTATTTTAAGAAAGAAGATTTAATAGTTTATAAAGCAGCGATAGCAACAAAAGAAGGAAAACTTATTGAAGATTTAGATAATATAGAAGAAAAATATTATCCAGATAATAATCAAATAATAAATATTATGAATATTAATGATTATCAAAATAATTTGAATAAAATAAATAATATGATAAATTTCGATTTATTAAATTATACAAAAAAACATTTGTTAGTATATCCATCACCAAATAAAATACCTTCAAAAAATTATTTACAAAAAATAGTTGAAGATTCACTAATGATTTATTTGAAAGAATCGATTGAAAAATTAAATTATAAAATTTATGAGGATAGAATGTATTATGAATTATCAATTATAAATAAGATGCAATTTCAAGATTATTTTTTAATTGTGTGAGATTATGTAAAATTTGCAAAGCAAAAAAATATTTATGTTGGGCCAGGAAGAGGATCAGTCGCTGGTTCATTAGTTTCATTTTTATTAAACATTACAACAATTGATCCAATTAAATATGATTTATATTTTGAAAGATTTTTGAATCCTGAACGTATGACAATGCCAGATATAGATATCGATTTTCAAGATAATAGAAGAGAAGAAGTAATAGAATATATTTTTGAAAAATATGGAGCTTCACAAGTGGCGACAATTACCACTTTTTCAACAATAGGAATTAAGGGGGCAATAAGAGATGTTGGAAGAGTTCTTTCGGTTCCAATTGAAAATGTTAACACAATTACTAAATTAATTGATTCAGAGACAAAAATTTTGTCAAATGATGAATTATTTAAAAATAAGAAATTGGATGTTTTTAAACAAAAATATCCTCAGCTCTTTGAAATTGCTCCAAAATTTATAGGTTTATATAGACAAACTGGAACTCATGCAGCAGGTTTAATAGTTTCTGATATTGAATTGCAAAAAGTTGTACCATTTAAAAGTGGTCCAAACGGTATAAATCAAACACAATTTCCAATGGATTTTTTAGAGCAATTTGGTTTAATAAAAATGGATTTATTAGGTTTGAAAAATTTAACAATTCTTCATGACGTTGTTAGTATGATCAATCAAACTAGAAAATTAAATATTTCTTTACAGAAAATACCTTTAAACGATTCTAAAACATTTCTTAATTTATCAAAAGGAAATACTTCTGGAATTTTTCAATTAGAATCTCCGGGTATGACAAGGGTAATCGAACAAATGCAAATTAAAAATATTTTAGATATTTCAATTGCTTCATCATTGTATAGACCCGGACCTCAAGAACAAATACCAGAATTTATTGCAAGAAGAAATAACTCATCTTTAATAAAATATATAAATAACAGATTAATTCCGATTTTAGAAGAAACTTATGGTGTTATAGTTTATCAAGAACAAATTATGGAAATTCTTAAAGTTGTGGCTAATATGTCACTTTCACAGGCAGATATCATTAGAAGAGCAATAGGCAAAAAAGATATTGAATTAATGAGTCGTTACAAAGAATTATTTATTAAAAATGCTGTTAAAAATAATTATACAAACGATGATTCAAAACAAATTTGGGATTACATTTATAAATTTGCATCGTATGGATTTAATAAATCTCATGCTATTGCATATTCTTACATTTCATATTATTTGGCATATTTTAAAACTAATTATTCAGCAGAGTTTTATGCTGTAATGATAAATTCTATAATTGGTAATGTTAAAAAAACAGAGCAATATATTATTGAAGCGCAAGAGCAAGGAATTAAAATTATTCCACCATCAATCAAAAATATAAATTTAAAATGTATTGGAAATGAAAAAGGTATATATTTGCCTCTAAAAATAATTAAAGGTATATCAAATATATTTATTCAAGAATTATCTAGTATTTATAAAAATGATAAAACGAAATTAGATACAATGTTTAAATTTGCATGTTCAATGATCAATCACGAACTTACAAAAGAAATTTTTATTTCGTTAGCTGCAATTGGCGCTTTGGATTTTTATGGATGAGGCAGAAAATTATTAATAATGAATGTTGATAAAATTATTAATTTTGCAAATGCATATAGTAATCAAGAAATAATTCCAGCATATTCAGAACCTTCACTAGATGAATATAAAGATGATTTCAACGAACTTGGTCAATGAGAAAAAGAATATTTAGGTTTTTATTTACAGATGAATCCTTTAACAAAATATCGTGGCCTTTATAAACTTGATTATTCGTTAACTACAATTAATAAAATATATAAAATTAATATTAATTTACAATTATTGGTTATTGTTGATGAATTTAGAAAACAAATGGATAAAAATAATCATGAAATGGCCTTTTTAAAAATTCATGATGAAACTGGAGAAATATCTTTAACTATTTTTGCTAATTTATTAGAAAAATATCATTCGGAACTTTATCCAGGTGCAATTTTAATCATAGTAGTTAAGGCTCAAGAATATAAACAACAAATAAGTTTACAACTTGTCAATGTATTAAAAAGAATATTATAAATATAAATTAATGAGAGGAATTATTTTATGAAAAAAATTTTATTAGTGGATGGCAATTCACTTTTATTTAAAAGTTTTTTTGGAACTGCGTATACGGGAAACATTTTAAAAACTTCTACTGGAATTCCAACTAATGCAGTTTTCGCGTTCACAAATAGTTTGTTAAAAGTTTTACAAGCTGATAACTATTATGATGTAAAAATTGCTTTTGATAAAGGCAAAGAAACTTTTAGACATAAACATATGCCAGATTATAAAGCTGGTCGAGCAGATACTCCAATAGATTTAATTCCTCAATTCAAGATTGTAAGAGAAATGTTAATTGCGGCAAATATTGAATATTTTGAATTAGATTTAATAGAGGCTGATGACATAATTGGAACAATGGTAGCTAAAATTGAAAATACAACTGATTATTATATAGATATACTTTCAACAGACAAAGATATGTTTCAATTAATTTCTGATAAAACAACCGTGATTAAAACAGATTCAAAAACAAATTCAATCATAAAAACAACAAAATTAGAATTAAAAAATTTATGAGGCATATCTCCAAATCAGGTACCTGATTTTAAAGGTATTTCTGGAGATAGTTCAGATAATATTGTTGGTGTAAAAGGTATTGGTGAGAAGGGCGCTCAAAAATTATTAAATATTTATTCTACATTAGAAAATATTTATTCTCATATAGATGAACTTTCACCAAAAGAAAAAGAGAAGTTCATTCAATCAAAAGAAGTGGCAATCAAATCGAAATATATTGCAACTATAAAAAAAGATATAAATTTACATGTAGAATTTGATGGTGTAAATATTAACAATGAAGCCTTAAAACTTTTTTTTAAGAAATATGAAATGAAAAAATTACTTGCAATTATAGACCAGAAAATAAATAATTTAAATATTGAAAAAATTTCCAATATAGAATTAATTAGCAAATTTAATCTTTCTATGTTTAACGAACATAATTACATTTATCTTGAAACTATGGATGCAAATTATCATACATCAGATGTTATAGGTTTTGCAATTTCTAATCAGACTGGAATTTTTGTTTTTGATGGTGCAAATCATGATATAGATCTGTTTAATTGAAAAGATGAAAAAATAAAAGATGAAGAATTACAAAAATTTTTATTAGATGAAACAAAATTAAAATATACATACGACATTAAAAAAATAATTACTGCTTTCAAAAATATGGGTTATGATGTTGCAGAAAAATCTTTTGTTTTTGATTTTATGTTGGCTTGTTATTTGATAGATGCAAATGTTAAATCTACATTTGCAAATCATGTTAGTTTAATTTCAAATAATTCCATTCAAATTGAGGAATCAGAATTAATTTTTGGTAAGGGTATTAAAAGAACTGCATTCATAGATAAAGAAATTAAAAAAAATTATCTGGGCAATTGTGCTCATATATTAAGAGAATTTATTCAACCAACTTTAAATAGGTTAGATGAATATAATTTACGCACACTTTATGAGCAAATAGAATTGCCATTAGCTTTTTGTCTATTGCGTATGGAACAAACTGGAGTGCTTATTGATAAACAAGAATTGATGCTTCAAACAGAAACAATATATAAACAACTAAATAATTTAACAGATAAAATTAAATTGCAACTAAATGATTTTATTAATGATGATTTTAATATTGCATCACCAAAACAATTGGCAGATATTTTATTCAATAAAATGAAATTGCATGATGAATCTAAAAAACAATCAACGGATTTAGAAAATTTGCAAAAAATTGAAAGTGATACCTTGGTGATTAAAGATATACTTTCATATAGAAAATTGTCAAAATTATATTCTACATATTTAAAAGGATTTGAAAAATACATAAGATCTGATGGAAGAGTACATTCTATTTTTACGCAAGGTTTAACACAAACAGGAAGACTAGCATCTTCAGATCCAAATCTTCAGAATATTGCAATAAGAGATGAATTACAAAAACAAGTTAGGAAAATTTTTATAACAACAAATGATAAAATACTTCTTAGTCTAGATTATTCACAAGTGGAATTGAGAATGATTGCCGAATTAGCTCCAGAATATAATTTAATTAAATTATTTAATGATGAAATAGATGTGCATAAGGATACGGCAACTAGAATATTTAATTTAAAATCAATAGATGATGTCACACCTGTTCAACGTTCAATTGCTAAAACAATTAATTTTAGTATTATATATGGTAAAACTATTTTTGGATTATCACAAGAATTGAATATAAAAATTTCTGATGCAAAAAAATTTATAGATAGATATAATGAATTGTATCCTGATGTAATTCAATATAAACAAAAGCTAATTAATGAGGCTAGACAAAATGGCTTTGCAACTACCATAACATTTAGACGTAGAAATATAGATGAATTGTTTTCCGAAAATAAAAATATTCAGCAATTTGGTGAAAGAGCTGCAGTTAATATGCCTATTCAAGGTGCAGCTGCCGATTTGCTAAAAATGGCTATGGTAAATTTAGAAGACGAATTAAATAAAAATAATTTAAATGCAAAAATGATTTCACAAATACATGATGAAATTATTTTGGAAGTTTCAAAAATAGATTTTGAAAAAACAAAATCAATCGCTATAAATTGCATGGAAAATGCATTTAAAAATATTTGTGAAAAATTTAATTTAAAGATAGATCAAAAAATTAATTTTACAGTTTCTACATCCAGTGGAAACAATTGATATGAATTAAAATAAGAATGGAAGAGTAAAATATGCCAGAATTACCAGAAGTTAGAACAGTTATTAAAATATTGAAATCAAGTATTGTTGGTGAAATTATATCTGATGTACGAATTTTTTGAAATACATTAGTGAAATTTCCAACAAAAGAAGATTTAATAAAAAGGATAATAAATAAAAAAATTACAGATTTAAAATCATTTGGTAAATGAATTTTTTTTATGCTGGAAAATGATGATGTATTGGTATCACATTTAAGGATGACAGGAATGTGATATTTTGAAAAACAATCTGATCAATTTTGAAACCAAAAACATCTTCATGCTGTTATTGATTTCAAAAATGGTAATAGAATTTCTTTTTATGATTCAAGAGGATTTGGCGTTCTAAATTTGTACACAAAAGAGGAATTTAATTTAAAAGGACCGCAAACAAGAATGGGACCTGAACCTTGAGATGATAATTTCACTTTTGAAAATATTAAACCAAAAATTTTTAAATCCAAACGGGCAATAAAATCAATTATTTTAGATCAAAGTGTGATTTCTGGAATTGGCAACATTTATGCAGACGAAATTTTGTTTGCCTCAAGCATTAATCCAGAAAGAAGCGGCGATTCATTGAATGACAATGAAATTAAGCAAATTATAATTCATTCAAAAAAAATTTTAGAAGACGCAATATTGAACGGAGGAACTACAATACATAGTTATCATCCAAAAATTGGTGAAACTGGGGGTTTTCAAGACAAATTAAAAATTCATTTAAGAAAAGGCAAAGAATGTTTACGTTGTGGCAAAATTGTTATGAAAATTCGTGTTGGAGAAAGGGGCACTTACTTTTGCCCTCAATGTCAAAAATAAACGATGTTGTTATGTTGAAAACTTAAAAAATACCATTATTAATGGTATTTTTCCAATTTTGTTTTGTAATTACCTTGTGGGAAACTATTTTTTCTAAAAAATGAAATTAAATTTTAATATCATCATTTTGTAGATATATTAAAAAATGATAATTGAGGTATGAAAATGGAGTTAAATTTTAATCAGAAATATAGTATAAAACTAAAAGAAGAAAAATTAAAAAATAACGAATTTTTGATGCATTATTTATATGGACCAATTGCTGGAATTAGGGCAATTAACCTTTATTTTTTATTGATTTCAGATGTAATTATGCAAAGTAAATCTTTCATTTTCCAACCAACAATAGAAAAGTTATCATTGATCACTCAATTAAAATTACCTGTATTAACTAGACAATTTAAAAAACTAGAAGCATTAAATTTAATTAAAACCTATGAAACAAGTGAGGGTAATTTAATTTTTGTAATTTATCCACCACTGGAGGCTCAGGAATTTAATGATAATAAAATATACAATAATGTTCTTATTTCTAGAATTGGTAAAGAAAATTATGAAAAAATTATGTTTATGTTACTAGAGGATTATTCAACGAAAAAAGAATTAAGAGATGTTTCTTCAACATTTGATGAAGTATATAAAAATGAACTAAATAATAACGATTTCGTTGATGGTAAAAATAATAATTATAATTGACATGCAATTAAAAGATATTTAATAGCACAAAAAATAAACATTAATATAGAAGATTTTAAATTTCAAGAAATAACAGATGAAATATTTTCACTTTATTCTCCCAATCAAGAACAATATGGAGAAATGATTGCGAAATCCTATGATTTTACAAATGCTTATTTTGATCCAAATGAATTGTTAAAAACAGCTAAAAATTTATTTAAAAAGGAAAAACACAATACATCAGAAACATTAGATTTGGATAATAATGAAATTTTGTGCGAAAAAATGACAATTTCAAAACCAGAAAAGTATGTTTTAGAATTAATGAATGAAGAAAATATTACAAAAAAAGATAAAATTTTAATAGACACACTTAGACAAACTCATAATTTAACAGATGATGTAATTAATTGTTTATTACATTATTCGTTTATAAAAAATAATCAAAGAATAGTTGAAAATTATTTATATAAAATAGCTAAAACAATAAATATTATGCAAATAAAAACAGCAAGTGACACTATGGATTATTTTAATTCATTATCGAAAACACCTGTTTATTTAAAAATTAAAAATAAAGCAATTAATAATGTAAATATAATTAGTAAAAATAATTCGCAATTTAATAAAGGGGTTGCGCAAGATTGTCAAAAAATAATTTCAAATTTTGATTACGATGATTTCATTTAAAAATTCTATTAATAGAGGAGAGATGATGATGCTAAAAAATGAAGAAATTATTTCAGATGCATTAAATAATATAGATGTGATAAATTTTTTGAAAAAAAATAATTTATCATCTGAATTTGTTTCTAAAAATTCATTTAAAATTGATGATTTTTTAAATGGATGAGTTAAGTGTTCTTCTGGTCCTTTATCTGAGTGTAAACAACAAACTAAAGGATATAAAAAAATTTTATCCTATGAAAACAATATAATGTATGTGTCTACAACTTTTTGTGAGCATTATTTATTTGAAAATCACAATTATAAAATTATTAAAAATTATATATATGCTGATTTTGATTTAAAGAGTGATTTAAAAACAATGGGTGAATATGCAAAGGAAATGAAAGGCGAACCATTAGAAAATTCAAGATTCAATTTAATTAATGATTTTAAAAAAATCATTAATATTAAAAAGGGGAAAGGTTTTTTTATTTATGGAAAAATGGGAGTTGGTAAAACATTTCTTGCAAAATTAATAGCAAATAATTATGCTTATAAAGGACTCAAAACAGCTTTCATTACTGTTGCGAAGTTAATCAGAACAATTAAAAATGATTTTAACACAACGGATCAAAATGGTACAAAGTTATTAAATTTATTAACTAAAGCAGAAGTTTTAGTTCTTGATGATATTGGTGCAGATAAACCATCTATTTGATCTAGAGATGAATTACTTTTTAGTTTATTGAATTATAGAATGGAAAATAAATTATTAACTTTTTTTACTTCAAATTTAACTTTGTCTCAATTACAAAAAAAATATGCATTTAAAACTACAGATTCAGATGAACAAACACTTGAAAAAATCGCAAATGAAAGATTTATAGAGAGAGTCAAAGCCTTATCTGCACCATATAAAATAGATGGTGTAAACTGAAGATTATCAGAAAATTAAAATATAAATAAATTATTTGAGAGGGAATTAAAATAATGAAGACAAAATCGTTATTAGAAGAATTTATAATAAAACATATGCAACCTTTTGACAAAAAAGGTGAATATTTGGTTTCGCTGCCAATATCTAGAATTTTAAATTCTCCAACTTTGCAAATTGATTTTAAATCACAAAATATTTTAACGGAAAATGATTTTGCTAGAATTTTAATGTTGATATTTAAAAATTCAAAATTATTTTCTTTATTTTGAAATTTTACATCGCTAGTAAATTTTTTGCCAAACAGTAATTTTATATTTTCATTTACAGCAATATTTGATAATATAAATAATTTCAAGGAAATTAAAGTAGAGAAAAATATTAATAACTTTTATTCATTTGATAGTTTGTATAATAATGGCAACAAAAATACAGAAATCAATTTAAATTATGAAATCAATTTAGCTAAAGGAGTTGCTGATTTTTTAGATTCATTAATTTTAAAGATTATAATCAATAACTTGGAAAAATATGGATTAAAAATTCAAGAAATACCAATAAACAGAAAAATACCAAATGCAGAATTAGAAGAAATTAAAGTGCATTCTAAAATGGATTTAAAACATAAACCATGATATTCACTTATTTATTTGGTCGATCCACAATATATGAATAAAATAAAAAAAGATAACAAAAAAATTATTCAAAGAAAATTAGAATTCACAGATGTAATAATTCATAAAGTTGATAATTTTAAAATTGTTGTAGTTCCAAATTTGAAAAAACAAACAAATGCTAAAATTATTTCAATAGAAGATAAAAATATTTGAACATTTGTGAAACAAGTGGGCTTCAAAGGATTTTTTATAGATGCGGATATCATATCAAAAGAAGACATATTTTATATGTTATAAATTTTTTAAAGTATTTAAGAACACATAATAAAAATCAATAAATATATAAAAGAAGACATTTAACTTGTATTTATATATTTATTGATTTTTATGTTGCCTAACATAATACATTCTAATACACTCAACATGTGTAAATATTATAATTTTATTAAAACCTCTTGTTTAATGAATAAAAAGGTAGTATAAATATATAGTATGGAGGAATAAAAATATGAAAAAAGTCGCAATTAACGGTTTTGGACGCATTGGTCGTTTAGCATTCCGTCAATTATTTGAATTAAAAGATGTAGAAATTGTTGCAATTAACGATTTAACGTCACCAGCTACACTTGCTTATTTATTAGAACATGATTCAGCACACAGATGATTCCGTCGCGGTGAAATATCTTCAACTGCAGATTCAATTATTGTTGCAGGTAAAACAATTAAAATTTATGCAGAAAAAAGTGCTGCAGATTTACCTTGAGGTAAATTAGGTGTAGATTTAGTTGTAGAATCTACTGGTTTTTATACAGATAAAGATAAAGCTATGGCACATATTAATGCCGGAGCAAAAAAAGTTATTATTTCAGCGCCAGCAAAAGGTGATTTAAAAACAATTGTTTATGGAGTAAACCATGAATCACTAACATCAAGTGATGTAATTATTTCTGGTGCATCATGTACAACAAATTGTTTAGCACCTATGGCTAAAGTTTTAAATGAAACATTTGGAATTGAAAGAGGTTTAATGACAACAGTTCATGCTGTAACAAATGATCAAAGATTATTAGATTTACCTCATTCAGATTTACGTCGTGGACGTGCTGCTGCATGAAACATAATTCCATCATCTACAGGAGCTGCAGTTGCAATTGGTTTAGTATTACCAGAATTAAAAGGGCGTTTAGATGGATTATCACTACGTGTTCCAACAATTACAGGTTCAATTGTAGATTTAACAGTTGAATTAAAAAAAGATGCAACTATTGAATCTATTAATAAAGCAATGGAAGATGCAATTAAAAAAGATGCGAATTTAGCAAAAGCGTATTTGTATAACAAACAAGAAATTGTATCAGTTGATGTTATTGGTGAAACACATGGTTCAGTATTTGATGCAACAATGACTAAAGTTATTGAAGTTGATGGTAAAAAAATGTACAAAGTATTTGCATGATATGACAATGAAAATTCATATACATCACAACTTGTTAGAACTATTCAACATTTTATTTCTTTATAGTATCAGTAAAAAATCACTTTTTAGAGTTAGAAATCTCTATTATAAAGTGATTTTTTATTTAAATTATCATAGTTTACTATTTATTTTTGCTATAAAATAAATATGTGAAAAGAGGAAATATTATTATGAATAAAAAAACATTAAATGATGTTCAAGTAATAAATAAAACTGTTCTAGTTCGTGTAGACTTTAACGTACCATTGGTAAATGGAATAATTACAGATGACAATAGAATTCAAGCGGCATTGCCAACTTTAAATTATTTAATTAATAACGGGGCAAAAATAGTATTATTGTCACATTTAAGTAGAATTAAAGAAGAAGCAGATAAAGCAAAGAAAAGTTTAGCACCTGTTGCGAAACGTTTACAAGAAGTTTTAAATAGAGAGGTTAAATTTGTACCTCATACTCGTGGTTTAGAATTAGAAACAGCTATAAAAGCTTTAAAACCAGGAGAAGTTTTATTAATGGAAAATACTCGTTTTGAAGATGTTGTAAATGGGGAACTTGTTAAAAATGAATCAAAAAACAATGATGCTTTAGGAAAATATTGAGCATCATTGGGAGAAATATTTGTAAATGACGCTTTTGGCACTGCGCATAGAGCACATGCGTCAAATGTAGGGATAGCATCAAATATTAAAGAAAATTGTGTTGGATTTTTAGTTCAAAAAGAATTGGAAATGCTTTCACAAGGTATTGATAATCCCGAACATCCATTTGTTGCTATTATTGGTGGTGCAAAAGTTTCAGATAAAATAGGAGTTATTGATAATTTATTAAAAAAAGCAGATAAAATTTTAATTGGTGGTGGAATGGCTTACACATTTTTTGCAGCAATGGGACACAATATTGGTAAATCATTATTAGAAGAAGATAAAATAGATCTTGCAAAAGAATATTTAGAAAAAGCTAATGGAAAAATAATTTTACCTATTGATTCTGCAACTGCTGAATCATTCGCTGATGTAAAAGCAATTTTCACAGACGGAATTGATTTACCAGATAATTTGATGGGTCTAGATATTGGGTCAAAATCAATAAAATTATTTGAAGATGAATTAAAAGATGCAAAAACTGTTGCTTGAAACGGCCCAATGGGGGTTTTTGAATTTGAAAATTTCAAAACTGGAACAGTTGCAATATGTGAAGCAATTGCAAAATTAAAAGATTCGTTTACTTTAATAGGTGGTGGCGATTCAGCAGCAGCAGCAATTCAGTTGGGATTTAAAGATAAATTTACTCATATTTCAACTGGTGGTGGAGCTTCTTTGGAATATATGGAAGGTAAAACTTTACCAGGAATAGAAATCATTCAAACAAAATAAAATATTTCAAATTATTTCATTTTACTAAATTAATACTCTTTTTAATCAAATGCTGTGATTAATAATTATTACAGTTAATGAATTAAAAAGAGTTTTTTATGTTCAAAAATTGAAAATAATTCAAAAATATATAAATTTATAATTATTATATTAAAATGATAAATTAGAAAATATCGCATTGAGTTTCATCTATATTAAATATTGACTTTATTTTCTAAATATGTTTAAATAATTATGCAAGATATTTTTTTGATTATTTGATTGCGTTCTTTTATTATTATTACAAAAAGCATTAAATTTTAAAATTAAAGGCAAATTATATTACAAATATTATAGTTTGAAATGTATGTATGAAAAAAATTTTAATTTTGTTGTTTTCAACAAGTTTTGGTGTAACGAGTACACCAATAATTGCAGAGGAAATTTCTACTCACAGAATTGAAAATGGTCATATTGTAGATGATAAATTTAGTTTATCATCTTTTGATATGGAACATTTTGATTCCATATTGTCAATGTCAAACGATGAAAAATTGGAAAAAATTATTCATGATGGTGTTAGTGGATTAAAAAAATCAAGATTTTAAATCTGATTATGGTATTTTTGATTCATCTTATAATGAAATTCCTCAAACATTTCAAATTAAATATAATACTTGTGATTTAAATGATAATCATAAACATGATTGTTCATTGACTGTTTATGCTAAAGCAGAAAATCAATTATTTCCAGGCGTTATAAATCTTGATGTTACAGTTAAATATAATGTGATAGTTGATTGATCAGCTTTGAATAATTTATTGATTTCATTAGATTTGAATATTAATGCAGAAGACCCCACAATAAACGATATTATAAATAAACAAGATGTAATTTATAAAAAAATTAATAATGAAATTAATCAAATAAAAAATAGTGATGTATTTTTTGATGCGTTTAATAGTTTAAAATGAAATATTGCGTATCCTGACAGAATTTTATCAGATAACAACGGTGTATATAAAGTTAATCAAGTTAATTTTAGTGCCATAGGAAATGATGAATATAAAGATGCTACATTTAATATCAATTTAGTTATTTATGTGATTAGAGACAATATAAAATATAATGAAAATTATGAGGGAACATTATCTGAATCTTCAAATCGATCAAACAAAAATGAAAATTTTCAGAAAGCGGCTATTTAAAAATTGTTGATATTAAAAAATTGGATGAAAATCAAGGAAATGATACTGTATTTAATAATTTTAGCAAATTGGAAATTAATTTTAATTTAAATGATAATTTACGTTATTGAGATTATAATGGTAATTTGGTTGAGCAAATTAATTCTGAAAATTTAGAAATGATAAATATAAAAAAATCTGTTGGTGATGGAAGTGCAATTGATATTGTAAATGCTAGTTCGCATTCGGGTTTGGCTTATTGAGAAGTTCAAATTTCAGTTATTTTCAAAATTAAAAATGATGCTTTATATGTAAATTTTAAAAATAGAGTTAAAATTAAAATCATAAGTTCTAAAATGCATACAATAAAATTGCAATATGGCCTAGATGATTTAGAATTTTTGCAATAAACAAAAGTTATTTTTCAAGAGATAGTTACCTATCTTTTTATTTTTAATAATGTCAAATTTAAATACGCTAATTTAAAAACGATATACATTAAATATTTGCGTTATAATCACATTGGTGATAATGTGATAAAAGATGAAAGGCACACAATAATATTAAATTATATTAATAAAAGAGAATTAAGTTACGTTGAAGATATTGCAATAGATTTAAATATTCCTTTAACAACTTTAAGGCGAGATTTAAAGGATTTAGAAGTTCAAAAAAGAATTATAAAAGTACATGGTGGAGCAAAGCCAATCAAAACTAGTATTGTTCAAGAACAAGATTTACAACTGCGATTAACAGAAGATAAAACGGCTAAACAAATGATAGCAGAAAAAGCAATAAAATCATTAAGTAGGGGTTCAACTGTATTTATAGATGCTGGTTCGACAACATACTTTCTATGCAAAGCAATTATGCCAGAATTTGAATTAACAATAGTTACAAATTCTTTTGAACATATTAAAGTTTTACTTGGTAATGGAAATGAAAATATTTATTTGGTTGGTGGTAAATATTTGCAACGAACAGGAGCGTTTGTGGGATCTGAAACTTTGTCCTCACTTGCTAGATATACATTCGATGTTGCTTTTATTGGAGCAAATGCTTTGGACGATAAAAAAAACATATACACAACAAATATTTATGAAGGACAGGTAAAAGAATTGGCAATAAAACAATCACAAAGAGCTGTAATTTTAATGACTTCAAATAAATTAGATAAAAGGGCATTTGTTAAAATAGCAAATTTAAATGATGTAATTCTTATGACTGAAAAGAAAGATATTTATTAAAAATAATAAAACTGAAACATGGAAAATAAAGAATTAAAAATTTTAAAAAACAGAATTTTTGAACATTCGTCATGAGTCACTAATTTCTGATTTGTAAATAACAAACTTTTTTTAACAGAAGGTAATTACAAAAAAATAGATAATCATTTGGCATCTATAGATGTTGAAACGCTAACCGAAAATCTAAAAATAAAGAATAATTTAAATAGAAATTTTATAGCCTATCCGTTAGAACTAACATTGGGCGTAAATGCTATTTCGGATACGGATGTGAAAATTAATTTTAAAAACGATAATGTTGTACAAAATATAATATATTTTAATAATAATTATTTAATTACATTTTTATGACAAAATGATAGCGAATTAGCTGCGCAATCATTTTGATTTGATAACGAATTTCAGCAAAAAGAAGAAATATTACAATTAAAAAATAAAGTTATTATTGGCCAAAATTTTGATACACTTTTTTTTGCCAATCCAAATGATTTTATTTGTGGTTCATTTGACATGAAAAATAATATGTTTGAACAGTATTTATTTTTAGCAAAGAAAGTCATTAGTGTAGGTAGTAAAATTTTAGTGTTAGATATAAATGATTGTATTTTTGAGTTAATTGATAAAAAATTAGTAAATATTTTAAAATTACCAATTGGATTAAAATACATAGAAACTTTGGATTTAACAAGTTTTTTAATATCCATTATTGATGATAAAAAAACTTATTATTATTCTTTTAAGGATAATGAATTGCATTTGTTTTCAAATAAGGTTTTTTTTAGAATGGCAGTATATAAAAAGAAAATATTTGTAGGCAAACCTTTATTGAATGACGATGGCAATATTAACTATTATCAAGCTTTAGAAATAATTTATTAGAATGTAGGTGTTTGAACATTGAATAAAATAATTTGATTAGAGGATACAACTTATCTGTCTTTACTAATAATGATAATTTTTTTGAGCTGCTTATTAGGCTTTTTAATTTTTAACTATATTTCAAAGTTTTTTGTGAAATTAATTAAAACAGATTACAATGGTGAAACCTTATTTAAATTAATTGTAGTTGATCTTGATTTGACTTCCTTTAAGTTAAAGCCAACAAGGAGAAGGGTTTTTAGTAGATTAGTTTATCCAAAAAAAAGAGATGAAAATAATTTTATACATATTTATGAAAAGAGAATGACAAGAACAGATATAGTAAATATTATGTATATACTGCAATATTCAGTTCTAGTTAATCATAAAATTAATTTACAAGATAATTTAAGAAAAAGGCTAATTTTGTTTTTTTCAATTGGCTGATTTGGCTTCTTTTTTGGCATTTTAACAATTTGTTTAATTTTTGTTTATCCAATAACAGATGAATCTCATGTTGTTTTATCAATAATATTACAGTATTTTGCATATTTAGTAATTTTGTTAATAATTATTGGATATATAGGTTGAACTAGTGTTCAAGAACAATTTCGAGCTGAAATAATTAAATTGGCATCATTGTACTTTGAACAACAAACGCTTTCTAAATTGAATAAATTATTATTATTTGACTCATTTTGCTTTTCGGCAAAAATGATTTAGTAATATTATTAGGACAAAATAAAAATCTTAAAAGTAATAAATACTTTTAAGATTTTTATTTATTCTGAAAATGATGTTTCGCCAATTCGTTTATTTTGCATTTCTTCCATTCTTTTAAAAGATACAATTGTTGCTTCGTTATTTCTTGTTCACATACCTTTGATAGTTTCTACAATAATTCACATTACAAATATAATTGAAATAATGGTAATTAAATTTATAATGGCGTTTAACATTCCAAATAAAATTCCTCTTTCTCTGCCATTTGCAAATATGTCTATTAATAAAGATATAATTCTAATTACTGATCAAATTAACATAATGATTAATTCAAATGTAATTACAATAGCATTCAAATAGCCTAAAAAGTTCATTAAACTATTTTTATTATTATATTTTTCATACGCATTTTTTTGGAAAAATAATAACGTACTTAATAATCCATATAAAGAAGAACCAGCTAAAAATGATATCAACACAATAGAACCAATACGTACATATTCATTAGCATTTGAATTGAATAAATCGCTCAAATTCAAACCATTTTTAGATGTACAACCTAAAATTATTCCAAAGAAAACAATTAAACCTGTAACACCACCAATTAAAGAGTGTAAACTAATTGCTCTTGATGTTGAAAATCTTGGTGCAATAGTTGAAACAACATTTTCACTTCTTAATCTAGCTAATATAAAAGGTGTAAAAATTCCACCAACTGTAAGTGATAAAGCCGCTAGTATGTATCTATTATTCGATATTTCCTCGTCACTGTTTTTTACTAAGAAATTTATTAGATAAATTCCAAAAATTATTGTTTGCATTGAAATAAATGTTGTTATTGCGCCTAGAATTGCAATTATTCCATAGTTTTCAATTGGAATGGTGTTAAAAGTATTGTTATCAATAAATAATTGCATATAAGCAAAAAATGCAATTAGTCCTACAACACCAGAAACAATTCCAAAAATATTGGCTATAATTATTCAAATTTTTATTCCGCCCATATTGCCATAATAATTCATGATGATCCCCCCAATCAAGTAATATTTTACTCTAATTTAGTTATTTTTAAGTTTCTTTTGAAATACTTTTTTAATTTTTTTAATATCATCTAGTTCATCTTCTTTTTGTTCTTCTTTAATGTGTTTATCTAATTCGTATTTAGTATAAAAACGGAAAGGTTCATTCAAAAGTTTTAATTGTGTCAATCCTATTTCTGAAGTAGACAATTTTTTGATTTTTTTCATGTAATATGCGTAATATATTGTTACTACAAATATTATTAATAATCCTCAACCTATAAATAGCATTAATGATGACAATTTTTCTCGAACTCAATTGGCATCTATGTTTGTTCATTTGATAAACATTAGATTGTCTATTTGATTTATAATGTAATTTATTCATGCATAGATGATTATTAAATAAGAAATCATAATTCAAGAAAATTCTCAAAAAGAAAGTTTTAGTCTTCCTTTAAAGGTTTGTATAAAAGTTCCAGTTATAACAACAATATGCATTTGCAATATAAAAAAAGAAACCATTTGTGAAAGTTGCAAATATTCTAGACCAATTTTTTGTTTTGTAATACCTTCAATAATATCTGGAAGAATTAAAAATAAAATTATTGCAACTGTTGTTATTATTGTGTTCAATCATATTGCTTTAGTTGCAATACCTTTTTTATTTGTATAACTAAATTTTTCATTAATATATCCTTGCATGGAAATTGGTTGTGTAATAAATGAATTGATAAATGTTATTTGTAAAATTGAAACAAATCTTAATAGGAAAGTTGTGATTACAACTATTATAATTCCGCTTGTTCTCAAAAAAGTATTGCCATCGCCAAACATATTGTTATTTGGATTCCTATCTGCATTTACGCTCGATGTAGTTAATAATAATATTGTAAATATTATATAAAAAACCATAGTTGAAAACATAATAATTATTGAACCAACAGGTAATGATTTAATGTGATTTTTAATTCTATTTCCAATAATAATGAACGATTCTAAACCAGAAAAGGCAAAAAACATAGATGTAAATACTTGACTAAACGCTTTATATGATACAGTCTTTATTGAAGATGTATAATTATTTAGGTTCATACTACCAACCTCTATAATTCTAATGATGGCAAATGAAATTATAACAGCTGTTAAGATTCAAACGGCATATATAGCATATTTAACTATTTGTTTGTATTTGTTAAAACCTAAATAAAAAAAAGCAACTATTCCTAAGTAAATAAAGTAAGCTATTAAATCTCAAAATAAATCTGTTCAAGATCCAATGAATTGACTGTCACCTTGAAAATTAACAACTAAATCTGTGAAATTATTTTTGAACATTGATGTCAAATAGACAACTACAATAAGAGGAAACAAAATATAGTTTAATATAGCCGTATAAAAACCCCAAAATCGGCCTAAAGAAGTTCTGACAATTTGAAAAGCACCACCATTATATTTTGGAAGCATTTTAATATTTTTTATATAAGCATAAATGGCCCCAGATACAACAAAAAATTCTACAACAAATAATCAAATAATATTTAATCCTATACCACCAGTATCCTTATCAGCGGTAGATTGCATCATAACTACAACGTTAAAACTAGCTGTAAAAGTTATTCCAGCTACAAAAGTAAATCCCATTCAAATATAACCTAAAAACGAAATTTTTTGATTATTCATAGATATCACCTGATTTCTTTGTTAAACTAGTTAATTTTACCAAATAAAAAGTATTAGTCATTAACTAATACTTTTTATTTTTCTTTTTTTGTTATCTATAAATTTTTGATATTTTTCTTCTGCCGTTAATTTTTTTGTTGGATAAATAATATTTAAAACCCAACGTGATTTTTCATCTTCGATATTATTTTTTGCCAATTCAATTTCGTTAATAAAACTTGACAGTCCTCATATTACAACTAATATAATTAAGAAAATAGATCTTAATTTATCATCCAAAGAAGGTTTTGCAAATGATGCGAATATATCATAATATGTATAAACTAACGAAAGGATAAGTGTTATTGCAGAAAAATACATGTAAAACAATCCGCCTTTAATTTTATTTACATCTACTCGTTTTTTATAGCGATTATCAATTGCAGCTATAATTAAAATTAAATAAATTGTAAATGAGAGCGTGACTCCTGCGTTTGACATTGTATTTAATAATCAAAGCACAACATCTGATGCAGACATTGCACTTTCTTCTAAAAACATTGAATCTTTTTTAGCAAAATATGAAGTTAACATAAATATAACACCAACAGCTAATGATATTGCAAATGAAATAGAATTTGCTTGCATTCTAGTAAATGGTACTTTTTGATTTTTCTTTGCAATTAATCCCATTTCAGATGATGATACTATGTTAACTCATCCGAAAACAGACATTGCCAAAGCCGAACCAAATGCCATTATTGCCACAAGCATTTGAATTATATTTCCAGCAATTATATTATTGTTGCATATTGTCATAATTAAACCAAATGCATCGCCATTGTCTGTTCCAAAAAAAATTGATATAGACATTATTAAATAAAATAATGTAAATGCAGCAACCGCTGTAATGCTTGCCTTGCTTACAATGTGTTTATTTTCTATTTCTCTTTCAATTGCAATTGAACCTAAAAAACCATCAATTGAAAACACAACCATTGGAATTGCAATTAAAGTACCTGACATAGTAAAATCACGACTCGATGATGATAAATTACCATTTTCATCTAAAAATGATGAAGGAGTTGCCATAACAACAAATCCACCAATTAAAACTAAACATAAAGGAATGAATTTAGCCAAATTAATTATTGTAATTGATCATTTTGCAGCATTTGGTAAAAAATTATTTAAAATATAAGTTAAACCAATTTGTAAAATGGTTATTAACATTATTAGCATTACTTCTGTATTTGCATTTATTCAACCTTCACCAAGTCAATTATTTAGTGTTGTAAATAAAAATACCGATGCTGATAAGGGCAGTGTAGCATTCATTATTGGTGCATAAATAATTAAATAAAATAAAGATATTAATGATCCAGCTCTTCTATTCATTATTGCACATGATCATGCAGCTAGATTTCAAGCACCTTCTTTTTTTGCCGAAGCAATTTCTAAAAACGATAGTAACATTGTCATACAAGTAATACCAATTATTACTCATAAGCCAATAATCACGAATGGATTTTTGGCGCTTTCTAAAAGTGATGAATTTTTAATAAAAATACCAACCCCGACGGTTGTTCCAAAAACAGCAGCAAAAACAGTTAAAAATTCAAAAATTACCTTTCGCTTGGAATTTTTAGTATCATATTTAGTATTAACATTACTAATTGTCATAATATAGTCTTCTCTTTCTTATTTTTTATTTAAAATTACAGGTATTATAAGAGGGTTTCTTCTTTTATATCTAAAAATAAAAGGTGACAGTGATTGTTTTATTGTTTTCTTTATAGCTCCAAATGTAGGTTTGGGTTGTTTTAGAATTTCTAGAACTGCGTTAGCTACAATATTGATAGCTTCTCCAATTATATTACCATTTTCTCTAACGTAAAATGAACCCCTTGAAATAATTTTTGGTTGAGCAAGTAATTTGTTTGTTTGTGAATCTATTGTGACTATTACTGCAATCAAACCATCTTTTGAAAGAATTTCTCTTTCACGAATAACATTTGGTGCTTGTCCCGTCATGTCTTTTCCATCTATATAGACAGCATCGGCTGCAACACGTATACCTTGTTTTGCTGTACCATTCAAAAGTTCTAATTGGTCTCCATTTGCTAAAACAAAAGTATTTTCTTTTTTCAAATTAACACTTTGCGCTGTTTCGACATGAGTTTTTAGCATTCTAAATTCACCATGCATGGGCATAAAAAATCTGGGTCTCAACAAAGTGAATAATAATTTTTGTTCTTCTTGTGATGCATGTCCTGAGGTATGGATTTTTAATGTAGGTGAATTTTCAATAACTATTGCACCTATTCTTGTTAATTTATTAACAACGTCTTCCACATCTGCTTTATTTCCTGGAATTGGTGATGATGAAAAAATTATAGTATCACCTGGAATTATTTTAATTGATTGATGTTGTTCATTTGCAATTCTTGATAATGCAGCCATAGGTTCTCCTTGAGAACCAGTACATAAAATCATAATTTCATTTGGTTTATATTGATTAATTTCTGCAACTTTTATGAATGCTTTTTCAGAAATTTTTAAATGACCAATTTGTCTAATCATTTTAATTATTCTTTCAAGCGATCTTCCAATCACAACAATTTTACGATTGTATTTATTGGCAGTTTCCACAATATATTGAATACGGTGAACATTTGATGCAAAAGAGGCAATCATAATTCGACCTTTAGTTTTTAAAAATAATGTGTCAATGTTAGCTATTACTTGTTTTTCACCTAATGTATAACCTTCAACTTCAGCGTTTGTTGAATCTGCCATTAAAAGTTCTATTCCACTAGCACCCATTTTTGATAATTTATTTATATCAACATTATGGCCTAAGGGTGTTCAATCAAATTTATAATCTCCTGTTGAAAAAATATTTCCGTTTGGCGTTTCAACTAAAATTCCGAAAGCATCTGGTATTGAGTGGTTAAGTGCACAATATGATATTCGTAAATTTTTCGAAGATCAAACATCGTTATCTTTATATTCTTTTACGATAGTGTTATTTAACAATTTGTGTTCTTTTAATCTATCACGAATTAAAGCTGCTGCAAGTTCTGGAGCATAAATAATTGGTACATTTAATTGTTTAACAAGATAGGGTATTCCACCAATATGATCTTCATGACCATGAGTAATAAATAGGGATTTTAATTTATGATTGTTTTCTTTTAAATAAGAAAAATCTGGAATGACTGCAGAAACACCAAGCATAGTTGGATCTGGAAATTTTACACCAGCATCTATCATAATAAGTTCATCTTCATGTTCTATGCAGTATGTATTTTTTCCAATTTCCTCAAGACCACCTAAAGCAAAAACTTTAGTTGGTGATTTTGATGAATATTTTTTAAACATTGAAGTTTCAAAAACATATTTTTCTGAGATATCTAAATTTCTATAGTCTCTTATATTTTCATCTGTTGATTTTATTTCATTAGTATTTTGTAAATTCATTTTAAATCTCCTTGTAATTTATTAATATTTTTAATGTTTTGAAAGTAATTTTTTACATATTAATATAAGTGGAATAGCTTTAATAAATTATTAATATAGACTTATTGTAAAATAATTGAAACATTAAAACTTTATTATAAATTTACATTTATTTTATCAATAAAAATCAAAAAATAAACATTTTTTGATTTTTTATATTATTTATATCAGTTATTAATTTTTTATATTATTTAAATGTATATCCAGTCGTGATTTATTTCTTCTGGCGCTTTTTTATTTATTCAATCATAATATAATTTTCCATTTATATGATCTAGTTCATGTTGAAAAACAATTGAATGGTAACCACTGAATGTTTTTTTAATATTTTTTTTAGTAAGTCAATCAAATCCTTCAAATTCTATTTTGTAGCTTCTAGGTACAAAACCAACGTAGTCTTTATCAACAGATAAACATCCTTCGCCACTTTCAATCGTAATTATTTGAACAGATTTAGAAATTATTCTTCCGTTAATAATGGCGTATTCTTCACTTGAATCTTCTTCTTCAAATCTAATAAAAAACATATTAATATTTGCACCAATTTGTGGTGCTGCTAAACCAACTGCTGGTCTTAAATAATCTCCATTGTCTTTTTCATTAATCGATGGATCTTGAGAGTATCTCACAAAATCTATCAATTTTTTCATTATAAGTTCATTTTCAACAGATAAAGGTAATTTGATATCTTTTGATTTTGCTCTAATAATTTTTGCATCTGTATCTTTTATTAATCATTTATTTGTTGGGGTCTCTTTTTGCAACAAATCTTTTGCTAAATCTAATTTCATCTTTTGCTATAAACCCTTCTAAATTCTATAAAATAATATCATAATTTTTGTTAATAGTTGATAAGACTAATTTCATTTTTTTGTGTGCATTTTTAAGTTATTTTGTATAATAGAAATAAAAGGAAAAAACATGAACGTTATCTCAGGAAAATTTAAGGGCAGAAAATTAATTGCTTTAGAAGGAAGAAATACTCGACCAACGATTCAATATATCAAAGAAGATATGTTTAATATATTAGATAATTGATTTTTTTTTGAAAATAAGAAATCATTAGATCTATTTGGCGGTTCTGGTGCTTTGTCATTAGAAGGAGTATCAAGAGGCATTTTACATGCATATATAAATGATTTATCCAAAGATGCAGTTAAAATTATTGAACAAAATTTCCATGATATTTCAAAATCATGTTATAGTCTATTTAATTTAGATTATAAAATTGTATTAACTTGCTTACTTGAACAAAATATCACAATTGATTTAATATATTTTGACCCACCATTTGCAAATATAGAATTTTATTATGATTTTTTTGAATTTATAAAAACCAGTAAATTACTTAATAATTTTGGGGTGATAATTTGCGAATCGCCAATATTATTAAATGAAGATGAGATTTCACAGTTTGTATTGCTAAAATATAAAAATTATAAAAATAAACATTTATATATACTAAGGAGAGAGGATGAAAATAATGATTAATACAAAAAAAAGAGGCAAAATTATTATTCTATCTGGTCCATCTGGAGTTGGTAAAGGTTCTGTTAATAAATTTTTATTTGAAGATAAATTATTAAAATTAAATTATTCTGTGTCAATGACAACACGTAGTAAACGACCGGGAGAAATAAATGGTGTAAATTATTTTTTTGTTTCAAGAGAAGAATTTTATAAAGCCATTGAAAATAATGATTTAATAGAATATGCAGAATTTATTGGTAATTTTTATGGAACACCAAGAAAATATGTTTATGATAAAATTGAAAATGGTGAGAATGTTGTTTTAGAAATAGAAGTTATTGGTGCGACACAAGTATTAAAAAAGGAAAATCCAAATGATATAATTTCTTTATTTTTAATGCCACCAAGTTTATCAATTTTGCAAGAGCGTTTATTTTCTAGAGGAACAGAGGAAGTCGATGTTGTAAAACAAAGGCTTGAAAAAGCTCTTTTAGAAATACCATTAAAATATAAGTATGATTATGTTATTGAAAACGATAATTTAGAAAATACCATTGCTAAAATTAAAGATGTTTTGCAAAAAGAAAACATTACAAATTACAATACATTAGAATCTGTGTTTAATAAATTGCGCAAAATTATTACGACTATAGTTGAAGTAAAGTATATGTTTTTTGTGGAAAATTGGCGTTTCAATTTAGATTTATTAGGTGAAAATAAAGAACCATCAGAGAGAACGATGGAAGAAACTTTGGCTTTAAATGACGATGAATTTAAAATAAAACTAATAAATACTTTAACAGATGCTGCTTATCACGAAATTTTAGCGCATGGCAAATTAGACAATTTATTAAATAAAGAAATTATTGAGCAATTATGTGAAAGATTAATGCTAGAGATTAATTTTTTCACAATTTAAAATCATTAATGTTCACCTAAGGGAGTATAGTTATGTCATTACGATTAGAAGCTTATAAAATTTTAAAAGGTGTCGTACTTGAAAAGAAATATTCAAATCATTTATTGAATAACATGCATAAAGAAAATAATTTTTCTGGGTTGGATCAAAAAAATATTACAAGAATTGTTTTGGGTACATTGCAAAACGCAAAATATTTGGATTATGTTACAACTAAAATGATTTCAAAAAAAGCAACCCCCAAAAAAATTCAAATTTTAATATGAATGAGTTTATATCAAATGAAATTTATGGAAAGAGTTCCAAATTATGCGATTATCTCAGAAGCAGTAGAAGTTGCAAAAAAAGAATTTAGTAAATTTGCGGGTCTAATTAATGCTGTTTTAAAAAACGCAATTGCAAATGAAAAAGAACGTTTTAATATAACAGTAAAAGGTAATGAGCGATTATTGATTAAAACAAGTTTTGAAACTTCTTTATTTGAACAGATAAAAAATGATTTTTCAAGCGAAGTTGCCATCAAAGTTGCTGAGGATTCACTAAATATTCCACCAATTTCTTTGCGAACTAACACATTGAAAATTTCACGTGAACAACTTCTTGAACAATTTACCGAAGATTTTGATTTGGTTTCATCAAATATTTCAAAGAGTGGAGTTATTTCTGCAAGACCTATTATTACATCTGAGATGTTTAAACGTGGTTTTGTTAATGTACAAGATCAAGCCTCTATACTTGTTGGCGAAGTTTTAGATCCAAAACCAAATGAAGTAGTTTTAGATATGTGTTCGGCTCCGGGAGGTAAATTAACGCATCTTTCAGCATTGATGAATAATACAGGTTTCATAGATGCTTATGAACTTGCAGGATATAAAATAAAATATATAGAAGAAAATATTGCAAGATTAGATTGTAAAAATATCAAGTTATTTAATGTGGACGCAACAAAAATTAATGCTGTTGAAAAATACGATAAGATTTTGCTTGATGCACCTTGTTCTGGTTTTGGTGTTCTAAAAAGAAAACCAGAAATAAAATTGGTAGGTTTGAATCGAACTAAAATAAATTCTCTAATAAATATCCAAAAAAATTTATTAAATAAAGCCTATAATGCTTTAAAAATTGATGGAATATTAGTGTATTCCACTTGCACAATTAGTAAAGCAGAAAATCAAAATCAAATAGATAATTTTAGATTAGATCATCCAGATATGGTGTTGTTAGAAGAGCATCAATTTTTTGGATATGAAAATAATACAGATGGTTTCTATATAGCCAAATTAGCAAAGTTAGATAATTAGTAGAAAATACCCAAAAAAATTAATTAATTTTTTTGGGTATTTTCTGATTTCCGTTACGATTAAATTTAAAAATTGTCCCAAAAAGCATTTAATTAATAAAAAAATTACATATTTGTTTGGAGGTATAAAAATGAGAAAATCTTTATTAATTTTATGATCATCAATTTTATCTTTATCATTAATATTGTTGACAAAAACAGAATTACAAATTGGTGATGATAGAACTACTGAAAATATTAGTCTGTATGACATTAATTCTGGTGGTTTTTCACAGGAAAAATTTTCTGATGATATTCATTTAGAAAAAAGTGCAGATGCCGGTAGATGTACATGAGCATGAGAAAAATCAGATGACACACAAATAGATGAAAAAACTATAACTGTTGATGTTACTAAATTAATTACAAATTATGATTCTGCAAGGTTAGATCAAATAACAATAGACTCAAGCATGGAATTGAAGGCTACAGATCCAGCAGCAGCAACATCGGATAGAATTTTACAAGTAACAATGAGAATAGGAGAAAAAGAAGCTCAACAAGATTACGGTCGTGAATCAAAAAATGGAGATTTTGTAGAACAATGAGCATATGTTTCGATTAATCTTGAAGATAATAAAATTGTAAGTTTAACTGTAAAATTAGTAGAACACGCGCATAACGGTGAAAATGGAAATTTTAATAGTGCAGGGAAAGGAATGGCAACATTAGATTTTAGAAATTTACAAATACATATCCCTAAATTGATTTTTGATTTAACAAGTTTGAATACATTGAAATTAACTAAAACGATAGTTGTTGATAAATCTACTATAATAGATTTTTCACAATTAAAAAACGAAATAATAAATTTGATTGTAGAAAATTTACCGAATTATTTATCTAATAATGATGATTATACTATAACTGGGTTAACAGATTATGTATTAGAAAAATTAATAAATTGTTCAAATCAAATCCAAAATAGTGTTTTTTTACAAATAAATTCATTGCCAAATTCTGGTGCAATAGGAAATTGTCAAATTGAATTTAAATTATTTAGAAAAATCAATTTAGCCCAATTAGAAATTCCAGATTTGTTTTTAGAAGATACAACCATTGAAAAAATTCATAGCGATATAATTGAGTATGCAAGTCTTCAGTTAAAAAAATTTAATCTTTATATAGATGATGTAAAATTAGACTTAAATGCAACAAAAGAAAGAATACTAATTCTAAATTGAAATATTTTAGAATCCGAAACTGTTAAACACAAATTGTTGAAGTTTTATCAGAAAATAATAGCATTGTAAATTGTACGCATTTTAAAATAATTAATATAATAAAAAATACAAATAATGTAAATCAAAATGTTAATTTGGATGATTATAATACAATGTATTATGAAACAATTGTAAATGATAAAGAAAATTTCAAATCATTAGTTGGAAATGCTATAAACACTTTAAATTGCGAAGCTCAACTAATTTTAAATCGAAATATAGTAATTAACAATGAAAATGAAATTACAAATGAGGAATCAAATTTTATTAACGTAAAATTAGATTCCATAAAATTAAATATTATAGGCAAAGATAATGTAACAGGCAATTTAGAAGTTAATATTAAAAATTCTCAATATAAAAATATTGAAAAACAAAAAACAAAATCATTTTACAAACAAATTTGATTCTATTTTCTATTATGTTCTTTAATAATTGCATTATGAACGATTTCGTTAATCGTCTTAAAAATAATTAAAAAAAGAAAAATTAGAAAAATATTTAATAAATAATTATATTTGTCATTCATTGCTGTATATATAAATATTCATTATAAATTAATGATATAATTTAAAATGGAGCGAAGTTATGACAAATATTTTTAATTACACATTAGCAGAATTAGAAAAAACTCTGATAGAATCAGGTTATAAAAAATTTAATGCAACTCAAATATTTGAATGAATATATGATAAATATGAATTAAATTTTGACAAAATGTCAAATTTATCAAATGATTTAAGAAAATATTTGCAAAAAAATTTCACAAATGAAACTTTTGAAGAATTAGTAAATCAAACATCAAGTGATGGAACAATAAAAATTTTATTTAAATTATCAGATAATAAGACTATTGAAACTGTTTTAATGCCGCAACAATATGGTAATACCATTTGTATAACCACTCAAGTTGGCTGCAATATGGCTTGCACATTTTGCGCATCTGGTTTGATAAAAAAACAACGTAATTTAGATGTATCTGAAATTGTACGACAAGTTTGAATTATGAATAACATGCTAAAAAATACCAACGAAACTAATAGTGATTTAACTAGAATTAGTAATGTTGTTGTAATGGGCATAGGTGAGCCTTTTGACAATTATGATAATGTTATGAAAGCATTAGATATTTTGAATAATGCAAAAGCATTAGCTATAGGATCACGACATATAACTGTTTCAACTTGTGGGGTCATTCCAAAAATAATGGAATTTTCAGAAAGAAAAATGCAAATAAATTTAGCAATCTCATTGCATGCACCAAACAATGAAATAAGATCAGAGATAATGCCAATAAATAAAGCATTTCCGTTAGAAAAATTAATGCAAGCTGTTGATTATTATTTGGCTAAAACCAATCGCCGCGTTACTTTTGAATACATTTTGATAGATAAAGTTAATGATTCAAATGAAAATGCAAGAGAACTTGCAGAACTAATAAAAGGCAAAAATGGATATGTAAATCTTATTCCTTATAATGAAATTAATGAGAATACGTATAAACGTTCAAAAAATATAGATAATTTTTTTAGAATATTAAAAAAATCAGGAATTAATGCAGTAGTTCGCCATGAATATGGTTTAGATATTGATGCAGCATGTGGACAATTAAGAGTAAAACGTGAAGGAGTATTAAATAATGCATTTTAAATACGCCAAATTAACAGATATCGGAAACTTTAGAAAAGCAAATCAAGATTATTTAACTTTTTCAACGAACAAATTTGGACAATCTTTTGGTATTGTGTGTGACGGTATGGGCGGGCATGCTCATGGGGAAATAGCTTCAAAAATAGCTGTAGATTCTTTTGTAAAAATGTTCGATTCATATGATTTTAATAATTTGAATAATTCGGAAATTAATAAATGATTGAGAAAGTCAGTTAATGAAATTTTAGAAAAAATGATAGACTATGCCTCTATTCACAAAGAAACATTAGATATGGGTACAACACTTACGGCAATTCTATTTGCAAATAAAAAAGCTTATGTTGTAAATATAGGAGATTCTAGAACTTACAAACTTGTTAATAATAATCTATTTCAAATTTCACAAGATCAAAATTTATGAAATTCCACGCCAGAAGAAGATAGAGATGAAATTAAAACCAATAATAATATTTTTGGTAAAACATCAGATGTGACTTTTTGAAAAGTATTAACTAGCGCTTTGGGGCCATCAAAAACTTTAAGAATAGATACTTATTTTTTAGAAGATCCATATGGTGTTTTTATATTAACTTCTGATGGTGTGCATGATTATTTTGATGAAGAAATAGTTGTGGCGACGTTGCAGAATCAAAAATTAAAATTAAAAGATAAGGCACAATTGATTATTTCTGATGCAAAAGACAATATGTCAACAGATAATTTATCAATTTTAATAATAGAAGTGAGTGTATAAACTCGCTTTTTCTTTTTTTTTGATATCATAATATTAGAAAAAGAGTGATTCAAATGGCAGAAGATGATAAATATGCTTTAAATAGCGGAGATATTATTCATAAACGTTATGAAATAATTAAACGTTATGGTCAAGGCGGTATGGCAACAGTTTATAAAGCATATGATATAATGACTCAACGAAATGTTGCTTTAAAAGTTATTAATCCAGATGTGATTTTAAAAGAGACCGGACCAAAAAGATATGAAATTGAGAGAGAATCTTTGGCGCGCCTTGCGGATCATCCAAATGTTGTGCCACTTTATGATGTTTTTCAGGATCAAGGATTTTTCTTTATTGCAATGGGTTTGTTAGAGGGCGGAACATTAAAAAATAAATTTAATGATTTTGGTATTATGACAATTGAAGAATTACAATATTATTTTGGAGAAATAGCTAACGGTCTATCTGCAGCACATAAATTAGGAATAATACATAGAGATATAAAGCCAGATAACATCTTAATCTCTTCGTCTGGTGATGTAAAAATTTCAGATTTCGGAATTTCAATTATGATAGACAACAAATCTGGTGAAGAACAAAAACCAGTTGGTACACCAAAATACATGTCTCCAGAGCAAATATTAGGATTTGAAGTAAATAATCAAACCGATATTTATGCTTTGGGTGTAATGTTATATGAATTTTCTACAGGTGTAGCACCATTTTTACATATGATGCCTAAAGTTTTAGCTACTATGCATATAAATAAACCAGTAATTCCACCAAGAGAATTAAATCCGAATATTCCTCAGGCATTAGAAAATATAATTATGAAATCAGTTGCAAAAAATTTAGATGAAAGATATAAAACTATTGATGAATTTGCAAAAGATTTAAAAAATGTTACTAAAAGTGTAAATGATAAACCATTAGTTTTTAGACAAACATTTGATTATTTTAATGAAAAAAAAGGAAGAATTATTAAAAGGCCAGCAACAAGTCACTTTAATTCATTGCGTAGATATTTAAAACCATCGTATACTTTTTTATATACATTTTTGTTTACAATAATGTTAATTGCATTAATAATTTTATTAATAATTTTGTAAAGGTGTGTTGAATGTGATTTTAAACGGTTTAGTAACACGAGTGATTTCTGAATTTTGTTCAGTTAGAGTAAATAAAAATAAAATTTATGAATGTAAGGCAAAAGGTATTTTTAGATATAATAATTACAAAATAACTGTAGGAGATTATGTAGAATTCGAAATAACAGATGATAACTTTAAAATGGGTAGTATTACAAAAATATTTGATAGAAAAAATGAGTTATATCGACCCAGAATAGTAAATATAGACAGAGTTGTTATAGTTACAGCAGTTGCAAATCCGACTTTTGCATCTTATCTTTTAAATAAATATATAGCATTTGTAAAAATATTAGGTACGGAGCCTATTTTAGCTTTTACAAAAGTAGATTTACTACCAACTAATTCTCCAATTAGAAAACAATTAGAGTGATATAAAGATCTAAATTATGAAATTTATTATATAAATAATAAATTGAAAAGAGCAAATCTGGAATGAATGAAATTTAAAAGCATGTTAGAAGAAAACAAGATTACTGTTTTTACAGGACAAACGGGAGCTGGAAAATCAACTACTTTAAACCATTTAATGCCAAAATTGCAATTGCAAACTCAAGAAATATCTAAAGCATTAAATAGAGGTAAACACACCACAACAAAAAACGAATTATATGAATATAAAAATGGTTTTATTGCAGATACACCTGGATTTTCATCTTTTGAACTAAATGATGTGACAAGCTTCCAACTTTCAAGGGCTTATAATTTTTTTAACGAACGTTATATATATTGTAAATTTAAAAATTGCTTACATATTAATGTAAACATTGACGATTGTGCAATTATTAATGCTGTTAAAAAAGGTGAATTTCCTGAATTTATTTATAATGATTATGTGAAAATTCAAGAGGAAATTAAAAAAAATGAAAGGGAAAAATATTAATGTCAAAAATTCAAATTTATCCAAGTATAATTTCGGCCAATTTTCTAAATTTAAAAGCAAACTTAGAAAATGCGATAAATAATGGAATCAAAACTATTCACTATGATGTTATGGACAATAATTTTGTTCCAAATATAACGATGGGACCAAAAATCTTAGAAAATATACATAATCAATTTCCGAAATTAAATATAGATATTCATTTTATGATTTCACTTAAGAAAAAAAGTATAGTTTCTTTTTTACAATCATATTTAAATACTGGTGTTATTCAAATAGCTTTTCATTTTGAAGCTTTAAAAACTAAACAAATTTATCATTTTATAGAGTTTTGCAAAATTAATAATATCAAATCCTTTTTAGCTGTAAATCCAAATACAGATTGAAAAAAAATAAAAAAATTTTTAAATAAATTAGATGGAATTTTATTTATGACGGTTTTCCCCGGTTTTGGTGGTCAAAAATTTATCGTTGATGTTGTAGATAAAATTAATAGTTTTAATAATTTTAAATTAAAAAATAAATTGAATACAGAAATAGAAGTAGATGGAGGAATTAATTCTGATACATTTAAAAATTTGAATAATGAAATTATAAATTATGCTGTTGTAGGATCATATTTATTTGGTGAAAAAGATTTCTCCACCAAATTTAAGAGGTTAATTGATGCAAAATAACAAAGCTTTAATAGTTGCTGCAGAAAATAATTTAAATTTATCTTATTATAAAAATTTTTATAAAATTGGCGTTGAAAGAGGATGTTTAGACTTAATTAATAAAAATATGATTTTAGATTTAGCAGTTTCGGATTTTGACAATGTTTCTAAGACAGAAAAAAATATAATTGAACAAAAAGCGAAAAAATTTATTCAACTTGATACTGAAAAAGATTTTTTAGATGGAGAAATTGCAATTCAAAATGCTATTAAAAATAATTGCAATGAAATTATTATGATTGTAAAACCTACTACTCGCTATGATATGAATTTATCTGTATTTGATTTTATTTTTCGTTATGATGTTAAAATTATTTCTGAAAATTCCATTTCTTTTAAATTAGAAAAAGGTGAAAACATTTTAAGTTTTAGTAAGTTTCAAGAATTTAGATATATATCTTTTTTTTCAAAAAATAATACAACTGTAACGATAAAAGGTTTAAAATTTGAAATAAATTCATTTTTATTGGAACCATTTAGTACAAGATTAATTTCAAATACTTTTTTCGAAAATAAAGATGGCTGTATATTTGCGGATAACTTTTTAATTTGTGTAATTTCAAAATAAAAAACTCCAATTAATTGGAGTTCTATAATAATTTGGTGCCCTCTATCGGAATCGAACCGATACGGGTTACCCCGCCAGATTTTGAGTCTGGTGCGTCTACCTATTCCGCCAAAAGGGCAAGCACATATTTATTATATGTGAAAAATATTATTTGTATAGTTTTTTTAAAAAAAAGTTAAAAAAACTATACAAATAAATAATATTTGTTATAATCTATTTGGTCTTCCCAAGGATGAGAAGATAAAATGTGATGCGCCCGTAGATCAATTGGATAGATCGTTTGACTACGGATCAAAAGGTTAGGGGTTCGAGTCCCTTCGGGCGCGCCATTTAAAAAATTCAGCTCCCAATTCGGGGGTTTTGTTTCGGGAAGTGGCTCAGTTTGGTAGAGCATTCGGTTTGGGACCGAAGGGTCGCAGGTTCGAATCCTGTCTTCCCGACCATTTACTTTTTGGGCCTGTAGCTCAGCTGGGAGAGCACCTGCCTTGCACGCAGGGGGTCGTCGGTTCGATCCCGATTAGGTCCACCATTTTTATTTATTTACGGCGGGATAGCTCAGTTGGTTAGAGCGTTCGGTTCATACCCGAGAGGTCAAGAGTTCAAGTCTCTTTCCCGCTACCATTTAATTTATATTTCAATTGGACCTTTAGCTCAGTCTGGTTAGAGCATCCGGCTCATAACCGGACGGTCATTGGTTCAAATCCAATAAGGTCCACCATTTTAAATTTTTATAGGTGTAAGATTTAGATCGGATTTATTGGTAGAGTATAGAATGTGTTTATACGGAAGATTACCCAAGTCTGGCTGAAGGGGTCGGTCTTGAAAACCGAGAGTCGGGGAAACCCGAGCGGGGGTTCGAATCCCTCATCTTCCGCCATTTTTTTATTATCGCGGGATGGAGCAGTTGGTAGCTCGTCGGGCTCATAACCCGAAGGTCGTAGGTTCAAGTCCTACTCCCGCAACCATGGCCTCATAGCGAAGTTGGTTATCGCGCCTCCCTGTCACGGAGGAGATCACGAGTTCAAGTCTCGTTGAGGTCGCCATTTGGTTTCGTAGCTCAGTCGGTAGAGCAGTTGATTGAAGCTCAACGTGTCGGCGGTTCAATTCCGTCCGAAACCACCACTATAATTCAAAAAGCGTTTTTAAAGTACGCTTTTTTATATTTATAGTAATTAAAATACTATTTTTGCGTTTATAGCTTAATTGGATAAAGCATTTGATTCCGATTCAAAAGATTTAGGGTTCAAGTCCCTATAAGCGCGCCAATTTATTGATAAATTTATAGATATTTATTGATAATTTTTATTTTCAATTCAATGATTTTTTGTAACAAAATTTATTAAATAAATTAATTTATTAAATTTAAATATAAAATAATTTGTAGGTGAATGAATATGTTTTTTAAAAGTTATCTAAATGTGAATTTCTATATTAAAAGATCCAATTTTTTAATATACTTTGATGAACAAAATGTATTAAAAAAATCTAAACATTATATAAGAAAAATCGTAAGATTAGAGTCTGTGAATTTAAAAAATTTTTATATATTTAAAACTTGAATTTTGTGAAGATGAGTGGTAAATAATTTTTCACTTTCGGATATATTTATTAATAATTTTAAAAAAATTGTTAATAAATTAGACTATAAATTAACAGCAAATGAACAAAAATTTATTTTTGATATTGAAGAATTAGTTTTTGCTATATGGCGTCCATTAAAAGAGTTGCCCGTTAAATTTGATTTAGTAAAAAATGAGCAAATTAATTTTATGCAAAGCAAAGTTAATTGACATATATTAATTGCAAAAAATGATAAAGAAAACCCAGAGTTTTTTGGTTTATTAAATATGTATTATTCAAAAAAAAATATTTATTTGACAGACGATAAACAAATAATTAAACACATAATACCAATTCATAAAATTTCAAATTTTGAATCAAAAAGTTATGGTACTACATTATTTTGGGATAACCAAAAGTATTTAGTTAGAGGACATAACAAAATGTTGACGTATATTATTTTAAATAGAATAATTAACAATAATACTAATATATTAAATAAATATCCAAATATTATAGGAAATTTTGAACTATTTTATAAATTCTTAAAAAAATTTAATTAATTAAATCGCTATAATAAAAAAAGGAGACAAGAAAATGAAAATAATTAAAGTTAAAACAATTGAAGAATTAGGTGTAACTGTAGGTAATTTGTTTATTGCAAAAATAAAATCAAAACCAAATGCAGTATTGGGATTGGCAACCGGTTCTTCGCCACTATCGACATATAAATATATTGTCAATGACTATAAAACAAATAATACAGACTGATCAAAAGTAGTAACTTTTAACTTAGATGAATATAAGGGATTGGATGGGACACATAAAAAATCGTATAAATATTTCATGAATAATGAGTTATTTGACTATATAAATATAGATAAAAACAATACACATATCCCTGATGGAAAAAATACCGACAACCCAGCAAAATATGATGAAAAAATTGCATCATATGGGGGTATAGATCTTCAATTATTAGGAATCGGTATAAATGGACATGTCGGTTTTAATGAGCCTGGTACATCATTTGAATCTTTAACAAGCATTGTTGATTTAACGCAATCTACAATAGATGCAAATGCAAGATTTTTTGCATCAAAAGGCGAAGTGCCAAAACAGGCTATTTCAATGGGTTTAAAATCAATTATGAATGCAAAAGAAATAATTTTGATTGCAAGTGGAGAAAATAAACAAGATGCAATTTTTCATTTAGTTGAAGGAAAAGTATCTGATCAATGACCTTGCTCAATTCTTCAAAATCATCCAAATGTTACTGTAGTAATTGACGAAGCAGCTTCTAAAAAATTAACAACTGTATAATTTAAAATATGATAAATAATTATGATAATACAAGAATTGCAAAGCAAATATTAATAGAATCTTTTAATGAACAAATTTATTATTTAATAGATATTATAAATAAGGTTGGTTATTCAAAAATTTTAGATACATTTGTGTCAGATTGTGCTGTAGTTGACATAGCAGAACTGAATAAGGCAATTAATAAAGTTGTAAATGAAATAAAAAATTTAGAATTGCTTACCAGAACTAATAATACTTTTGATGTTTATAAATATTTAAAGGAATCTATTAATTCATTTGATGCTTTTACAGATTTAATCGGCATGTTTAAAAATGATAATTTTTTTGAATTAATTAGAGTTGATAATTCAAGGCCAGAAGAATATATAGCCCATTTAATTTCTAAGAAATTTTTTGAAATTAAGTCTTCAATGCCAGAAGAAATTTTAGAAGAATTAGGTCCCGAGTTAAGAATAATGTTTAGAAATTCACAATCAAATAATATATGGGTGGTATTATCTACAGCTGTTCAATTTAGAGAGTTGAATGATACAATTTTATCTAGAGTGGATAAAAGAAGATTTATTGATTACCCAAATTTATTTTTATTAATTTCATATTCTGCTTATTATATTAATGTTATTGCGAATTTTTGTTTAAAATTTGCACAAGAAATAGATGTAGATTTAATAAATATTGCAAATGAATATTTCAATTAAAATATAACTCATGTAAATGAGTTATATTTTAATTTACATGAGTTTTAAAGTGATATAATTTTATTTATATGAGAGGTAAATTTATGCGTAAAAAAATTATTATTGGTAACTGAAAAATGTTCAAAACCAATACAGAAGCTTTAAAGTTTATTAAAGAAGTGGATGAAAAAATTATAAAAAATGAAAATATAATTGCTGGAGTTGCTATTCCGTTTACAGCTCTTTCAGATGCAAATAAAATTGCAAAAAATTTAATAATTGCGGCTGAAAATGTGCATTTTGAAAAAGAGGGTGCATTTACTGGCGAAATATCAATACCAATGTTAAAAGATTTGAATATTAAATATGTTGTAGTGGGCCATTCAGAAAGACGCCAAATGTTTAATGACACAGATGAAATTGTTAATAGAAAAGTTAAATCTTTATTGGAATCTAATATGATACCTGTTTTATGTTGTGGTGAATCATTAGATATTTTTGAGGCTCAAAAAACAACTGAATTTGTTTCAAGACAAATTGAAAAAGCATTAAACGGAGTTTCTGCACAGGATGTAAAAAATATTGTTATTGCCTATGAGCCAATTTGAGCAATTGGAACTGGGAAAGTTGCAACACCAGAAATAGCTGAAAACGTAATTCATGAAATACGTAAAAAATTAATTTCATTGTATGGAGATTCTGTTGCACAAGAAATTTTAATTCAATATGGTGGTTCAGTAAAACCAGATAATATAAAAGAAATATTATCACAATCAAATATTGATGGAGCATTAATCGGTGGAGCAAGTTTAAAAGCAGAATCTTATTTAGACTTAGTGAATTATAGTGCAAAATAATATAAAAATGCTAGTTCTTGATATGGATGGAACTACATACCATAGAATGGGAACTATTATAGAAGAAAATATTCAACCAATTTTAAAGGTAATGGACAAAGGTATACAAGTTGTTTTTGTAACAGGTCGACCAATTTTTGCTTCTCACAACCAGTTAATTCAACATGGTTTTACAAAAAATCATTCAATTATAGTAGGTTATAATGGTGGATTAATGTACGATCTAAAATCAGAAACAGAAATATTAAAACAATCAATAGATACAGCTACAGTTAATAGAATTTTTATAGAAACTGCAAAACCAGAAAATAGCCAATGTAGCATATGAGCGTACTCTGAAAATTTAAATGAAGTATATACATTGAGATTTGGAGAAAAAACTCGTATAAAAGCGGAAGCAACATTTTTTGAGGGCAAGATAATTTATTGGGAGAATTTGACTAGAGGAATTAACAGCGAATGCTTAAAATTATTAGTTTTTAATCCTACAAATTCTATTTTGGAATTGATGAATTCGTTGAAATTAGAAGTTCACAGCGGAACTTTTAGTGAGAATTATGAAGTTAATGCAGAAGGTGTCAATAAGGGTATGGCTGTTCAATGGCTGTCTCAACATTTTAATATAAATCTAAAAGACATTATGGCCATGGGAGATGGCGGGAATGATTATCCAATGATGAAAATTGTAGGCTTGCCAGTTGCTATGAAAAATTCAAGTGATGCAATCAAACAAATTTCTAAAAAATATATAGATTTAAATGCTGAAGATGGTGCTGTAAAAGCAGCGATACAGCAATTTATTTTAGAAGAGGAAATTTAATAAATATGAAAGCAAAAAGACCAATTTTATTAACAATATTAGATGGATGAGGTGTAGCCAAAGATTCTAGTGGAAATGCTATTACACAAGCGAATATGACATTTGTTGAATCTTTGAAAAAAGAATATCCATGAGTTGAAGCACATGCTTCTGGAGAATGAGTTGGTTTGCCGGAAGGACAAATGGGTAATTCAGAAGTTGGACATATTCATTTGGGCGCTGGGCGAATTAAATATGAATCACTATCTTTAATAAACAAAGCTATTAAAGATAAAATTTTTGAAAATAATGAAGAATTAAATTCAGCAATGGATTTTGCAATCAACAATAACAGCGCTTTGCACATTATGGGTTTATTTTCTGATGGTGGAGTCCATTCTCACATGAACCATATGTTTGAGGTTTTAAAATTAGCAAAGAAAAAAAATTTAAGTGAAGTCTATTTACATTTGTTTGGAGATGGTCGTGATACAAAACCAATGATTATTCAAGAATACATTGATTTATTGCAAAAACTAATAGATCAATTAAATTTAGGAAAAATCGCATCTATAATAGGTAGATTTTTTGCAATGGATAGAGATAAAAGATTTGAAAGAACAGCAGCAGCATACAAAATTTTGACTCGTCATGACGGTGCACATTTTGATAATGTAAATAACTATATCAAATCAGAATATGAATCGCATCATGATGATGAGAGTTTAACGCCGGCATTTAATACCGAAACACCAAACGGTTTTGTAAAAAAAGGAGATGCTGTAATTTTTACAAATTTTAGGCCAGATAGAGCTATCCAAATGGCATCTATTTTTACAAATAAAAACTATATGGGATGACAAGATGACAGTTTTAAATCTGAAAAATTTCTAGGCGACCAAATTTATTTTGTATCAATGATGAAATATGCAGATTCTGTTAAATCAAATCATATTGCTTTTAAATCAATAGAAGTTAAAAATGGTTTAGGTGAATGATTGTCTAAAAAACAATATCGTCAATTACGTATTGCTGAAACTGAAAAAATTGCACATGTAACATTTTTCTTTGATGGTGGTAAAGATTATTTTAAAAATGGTTTAGCAACACAATATGAAATAACTTTAGCTGGTGCATCAGCTGATTTAATTTCATCACCAAAAGTAGCAACATATGATTTAAAACCAGAAATGTCAGCTGTAGAAATTACAGATAAATTAATTTCAGAAATTAAAAAAAATGAATTTGATGTAATAATTTTGAATTACGCTAATTGTGATATGGTTGGGCATACAGGAAAATTAGATTCAGCAATAAGAGCGGTTAAAATTCTGGATGAACAGTTAAAAAGAGTTTATGATGAAATGCAGAAAGTAAACGGAATAATGATTATTACTGCAGACCATGGTAATGCAGAAATTATGATTGATACTGATGGGGGACCAAATAAAAAACATACATCTCAGCCAGTTCCTATTATTATTACAGATAAAAACATTAAACTGCGTGAAAAAGATGCTGCTATTGCAGATGTCGCTCCAACAATTTTGGATTTATTGAATGAAGAAATTCCAACAGAAATGACTCAACAATCATTAATTCTAAAATAATTTGTTATTGAACGCAGCAATTTGCTGCGTTTTTAATTAAATATGGTATATGAAAGAATTAATTAAGTTTATAAAGAAAACTGCTGTTTTAACAAATGCGGAGATTAAACAATTAGAAAATGATTATAATGAGATAAAATTTTTACATGAAAAAATTCATTCAAAAACTGATGAATTTTTGAATTTAAGAAGAAATGATCTTGACTTATTTTTTAAGAATTTAATTGCAACATGTGATTTTTTTACAAATTTTATTTTTGATAAGAAAAAATTAGAATTTTCCGGAGTATATATGATTTGTGCGTATGCAAATAATGAATTTATATTAGGATACATTGGAGAATCAAAAAATATTTATAAAAGATGAATTTATCATAGTAAAAAAATCAATACAAAGAATTCTTCATCGCAGAGAGTACACAAACAATTAAATAAATTATTGAGAGAGAATAAAATTACAACAAATGATATTTATTTTATAAAAATTGCTGAAATTAATAATTTGAGAGAACGAATTTTCCACGAAACAGAATTAATTTTGAAAACTAAGTCAATAAAATTGATGGCCAACAATAAAAATATTTTGCGTTTAAAACTTTGCCCAATTTGTGATGGCGTTTTAAACGCAAAGATTGATGTTATATTTAAAAATAATAGACTATATAATATTTATATTATTAAATGTAAAAATAAACAATGCATGTATGAACATATATTTTAAAAGGAGAATAAAATGATTACTTTAAATAAAAAAGACAACGAAATAACACTAAATGCCATTAACAAGAAAAATATAACTAATAATTTAATTATAAAAACAGAAGGAGAATTGACTTTAATATCCGAAGAAAAAATTATATATTTAGTTATTGAAAAAGAAAAATCTAGAGAAAAATTAATAGAATTATTTAGAAAAGCTTTTTCAACAATAAAATATTCAGTTAATATAAATTTTGAATCATTTATCGAATTTTGTGATGAACCAGAAGACATTTTATTTGGTAATATGGTAGAAACAGTTGCGTATATAAATCATAAAGGTTTATCATTTAAGAAAAAGGAAGAAAATAGTGAAATAAATATTAACTTTATTGTGAATAATTTTGATTTTGAAAAAATATTTCAATTAGCCTTAATAAAAAGTAAATGAGTAAATTTTGCAAGAGACCTTCAAGATACACCACCAAATATAGGAACAGCAACTTATTTTGCAAATAAATTTTCTGAGATTGCAAATAAATTTTCTAATATAAAATTATCAATTTTGACAAAAGAACAAATCAAAGATAAAAAAATGGGATTATTATTAGGGGTTAATGCAGCATCTTATGAAGAACCAAGAATTGTTGTGATTGAATATAATAAAAATACTTCAAAAACAAAAACAGGTTTAGTTGGTAAAGGAATTACATTTGATTCAGGTGGATATTCTTTGAAACCATCAAATTATATGGAAGGAATGAAATTTGATATGACAGGAGCAGCAGTTGTATTGTCAACTGTTTTAGCGCTTGCAGAAGCAAATGCAGATGCTAATGTTGTTGGTGTTGGTGTTTTCACAGATAATAGAATTGGTGGACATGGTACATTGGTTGAGTCTGTGTTAACTTCTTATAACGGTCAAACAGTTGAAATTTCAAATACTGATGCCGAAGGTAGACTAGTGCTTGCAGATGGAATTACTTATGCATTAAGAGATTGTTTTGCAAATAGAATAGTGACAGTAGCAACTTTAACGGGTTCAATAGTAATTGCATTAGGCAAATGAGCAACAGGGGCATTTACAAAACAAGAAGATTTTTGATTAGAAATGAAAAATGCATCAGCATCAGCAAATGAATCAATTTGAAGAATGCCGCTGCAAGATTATCATTTGGAAGTTATGCAAAAAGGATCGAATATTGCAGATTTAACCAATGCAGAAAAAGGCAAAGAAGCAGGTTCTTCGACTGCTGCAGCATTTTTGGATTCTTTTGCAGAAAACAAACCATTTATTCATTTAGATATAGCTGGTACTGGTGATTTTGAAAATAGAGGTACTGGAGTGTTATTAAAAACTTTATTTGAAATGTTAAATTAATAATTTTTTTAATTTATTTTTTTAGTATTATATTTGTGTAGAAGGAAGATGGTTTTTTGCATCGTACAAAATACAACAAACTACTAAAAGAAAAACTTGTACATTCGATAGTTGAAGATGGATCAACATATAGAGAAGCTTCAGAAAAGTATAAAGTTCCTATTCCAACCATATTTTCATGGGTAAAAGAATATAAGGATTCAATGGAATATTAAAATAAAATCAAAAAAATACAATTATAAAGAACAAAAATCTTTATAATTGTATTTTTTTATTAAAATTCTCCTTGATTTTTAAGCAATTCAATCAGTGTTTTTATCATAACACCATAGCCTTCATTTGAACTATGTGCGGTTCCGGCTACATCTAAATGAATAAAAGGTATTTTTTCTGCAAATTCTGCTAAAAAGGCCGCAGCATTTGATGAACCTCCATTTGCTGTTTCTGACATATTTGAAATATCGGCTATTTTTGAACAATGCATATTGGAATGATTTACTCTATGAATTGGCATTCTTCAAATTTCTTCGTGTGAATGCTTTGTTGCTTCATAAAATTCTTCATAAAATTCATCATCTGTTGCAAAAACTCCTGTGTAATTTGTTCCTAAAGCAATTTTTATAGCACCTGTCAATGTTGCAACATCTAAAATTCTTTTTGCATTTAATTGTTTTATAGCATAAGTAATTCCATCTGCAAGCACTAGTCTGCCTTCTGCATCTGTGTTATTTATTTCGACTGTTTTTCCAGAGTAAGAAGTAACTACAGAATCATTTAATATTCCATGTCCACCAATTCGATTTTCTGTTAAAACAGCTATTGCTGCAACATTAACTCTTGCAGTCATTTTTGCTAATCCCATTACTGCGGCTGATACTATTGCTGCACCTGACATATCATATTTCATGCCTTTCATGAATGCAGTTGTTTTTAAAGAATATCCGCCTGAATCAAATGTAATTCCTTTACCAACAAACACATTTTTTGGTGCACTAGGATTTCTATTATATTCAACAATGACTACTTTGGGTTCTTCATGAGAAGCTGCATTTACTGCAAGTAATAACCCCATTCCAAGTTCTTCTATTTCTTTTTTATTTAAAATAGTAACTTTGATTTCAGTTGATATTTCCTTTGCTTTTTTACTGATTTTTTCGGCAATGTATTTTGGTGTTGCTATATTTGGTGGTGTGTCTTGAAGATCTCTAGCTCAATTTGTATATTCCATTTTAATTTTTTCTGTATTTAATCTTCTCTCGTAACGACCATCACCTATAAGATTTGTATGAAACTTAATTTTATTTGATATTGAATTATCTGTTTTTAATGAGTATGTTTCATGTTGTGTATACATAATAGATTCGATAATTGCATCAAAAACTATTTCTTTATCCTCTTCTGAAGCTACAAGATTCAAAAAACTATCTAAATCTAAATTTCAATTTCATCTTTGTTTTTTCGTTGCATCTTGAATATTTGCATAAATTGTATAGTATATATCCTTTTCAATTTGTCCTTGAAAAGTTAAGAAAGCAGTTTTGGTTTCTGATTGCATTGAAATATCACCATGTTTTGGTGAAATGAATTGTGAGTCAATATCATCTGCTTTAATTGCCTTTAGTGTGATATCAAATTCTGGTTTATTATTGTATGTAATCATATTAATAATTTCCTCCTACAAAATACATTATATCACTTAGTTTTTTTCAAAATAAGATATAAACAATATAAAATATTATTAGGAGAGTAAAAAATGAAACGTAGTGAAGCCCAAGAAAAATATAAATGAGATTTCAGTCATTTATACAAAAATTCAGATGAATGAAAAGCAGATTTAATAAAAGTTGAAAAAATGTGTGAAGAATATAAAACTTTTAAAAATAAGCTAGATGATTTTGAAATATTTAAAAAATATTTGGATTTAGAAAATGAGACAGATAAATTATTTGCAAAATTAGCGCAATATTTACATTTAGCTGATATTGATCAAACAAATAACGAATTTAAAGAACTTGAAATAGTATTTGTCAACGCTTATCAAAAAATAAATCAATATACATCATTCATTGCCCCACAACTTAAAAGTATTGGTGAGCAAAAAATTATGCAATGATTAAATAGTGATCAAAAATATTATAAATATATATATGGAATGAAAGATTTTTTTGAACATGCAAAACATATTCTTTCAGATCATGATGAAGAATTATTATCAAAAGTTTCTAGATCAAGAAGTTCAATTGACGGAATGTATGATAGTTTAGCATATGCAGATAGACAAGAAGAATTAATTAATTATGATGGTGTAGAGCAACCACTAACTACCACATTATTTATGAAAATTATGGAAGATTCTGATCCAATAAAAGATCAAATGTTGCGAAGAGAAGTCTCTCAAATTTATTCTAAAAATTTTTCAACAAAGAAACATACTTTTGCAAAAATTTATGATTCAATTTTGCAATCAACTAAAGAATCATTAAATTTGAGAAATTGAAACAATTCATTAGAGGCTGCATTAGCAAGTGATAAAGTTAGCTCAGAAATTTACAAAAATTTATTATTAGTTGGTAAAAAATTTATTGATCCTTTTAAAAAATATAATTTGTTAATTAAAGAAAAATTTGGATTTGATAAATTTTATGTAACAGATAGACAATTAAAATTAACAAAAGAATATAATAAAAAATTTACAGTTGAACAAGCGCAAGACATAATAAAAAAATCACTTTTATTGTTAGGCGATGAATACTTGCAAAAATTAGCAATTGCTTGATCAGATAATCGCATAGATTATTTTGAAGATACAAATAAAAGAGATGGCGCTTATTCATCTGGAGGAAGCGGTGTTGATCCGGTAATTTTGATGAATTGAGATGACAAATTAAATTCTGTAAACACATTAGCACATGAATCTGGGCATTCTGTTCATACTTTGTTGGCAAATGAAAATCAACCGTATCCGTTATCTGAATATCCAATAATATTGGCAGAAGTAGCTTCGACAATAAATGAACATTTGTTATTTGATTATTTATATTCAGAAACAACTGACAAAAATGAAAAAATTTATTTATTGCAACAAAGAATATTTGACTTATCTTCTACTTTTTATCGTCAAATACAATTTGCAGATTTTGAATATAGAGCACATATGCAAGTAGAGCAAGATGTACCACAAACTGCAGATAGTTTAGCTGCTTTATTTAAAGATGTGGAATTGGATTACGGCTATGATATATTTGAAAAAACAGATAAATTATCTTATGGATGACCTAGAATTTCTCATTTCTTTCATTCACCATTTTATGTTTATAAATATGCAATAGATTGTGTTGCCTCATTTAAATTATTTAATGATATAAAAAATGGAAATAAAGATAATTTACTAAATTTTCTAAAAGCAGGTGGACACAAACCCCCATTAGAAATATTGAAAGATGCTGGTGTAGATTTTTCAAAGGACGAAACTTATTTGCCGCTAATTAATGCAATTGATCAATACATTAATCAATTGAAAGAATTAATAATAGAATAAAAAACTTTCACAAGAATTCTTGTGAAAGTTTTTTATTTATACATTTTCTCCATTCAAAAGTTTTGTTAGATAATCACCAACTCCACCTTCATCATTTGTTAAAAAAGTTATTCCTGTAGCTATATTTTTTAAATCTGGATTCCCATTTTTCATTGCGATTCCATATCCTACTGCTTTTAACATTTGAAAATCATTCATTTGATCTCCAAAAGCAATAACATCTCGCATATCACAATTATAATATTGTGCCAGTATTTCAGCAGAATAAGCTTTAGTTGCTAATTTATTAGTAAGCGAAATCATTGGTAAATCTCCACTTTGTTTTAACTGTCCATAAACTCTGCCTGTTTGAATTTTTATTGTGTTGTGATATTCTTCAAGCGATCTTAACACATGATCTAATGCATTTTGTGACTTCAATTTTAGAACAATATTTGTTGAGGGTCCGTCTCATTTATTAACTTCATCAACAAAATATTCATCTCCTTCAACATCATCCAAATGAAAAAATGTTTCTAATGATTGGTCATTCTGCGATGCGATAGCTTTTGTTACATATTCTAATAAAATAGTTTCTGTGTTTTCTTTAATTATTTTATTATTAATTATTTCTTTAGTTATTTCTTCTGAAATGGGAAGAATTATACGTTTAAATTTTCTTTTTTTTGGATCGTGGATATGAGCACCATCAAAATTAGTTAAAAGAGTATCTAATTCTAATTCGCTATAAAATCTTTTTGAAGCTCTGTGAGGTCTACCTGTTATTATACAAACATTATGGCCGTCTTTTTGCGCTTTTATTAAGGCATCCCTTGTAATTGGGTGAATTTTTGTTCCAGATTCATCTAGTACTGTGCCGTCTAAATCAACTAATATTAAACGTTTTTTTACTTTTCTATCTAATTTCATTTTTACCAACTCCTTGTGCTTTGACCTAATCATTGTATCCTTATTTTTATTGGGGTGTAAATTTTTTAAAATTATATGTGCTACAATAGGAATGTTTAATTTAGGAGAAAAAATTATGAAAAGTATGAAATCAAATGAAATTAGGAAAATGTGAATAGATTTTTTTATTTCAAAACAACATCATTTTATTCCACCGGTATCACTAATTCCTGTAGATGATCCTTCATTATTGTGAATAAATTCAGGTGTAGCAACATTGAAGCCTTATTTTGATGGAAGAAGGACACCTCCATCAAAGAGGCTTACAAATTCACAAAAATCAATTAGAACAAATGATATAGAAAATGTTGGAATTACAGCACGTCATCAAACAATGTTTGAAATGCTTGGTAATTTTTCAATTGGGGATTATTTTAAAAAAGAAGCTATTCATTTTGCATGAGAATTGTTAACCTCAAGTGAATGATTTGCAATTGATAAAGAAAAATTATATATAACTGTTTTTGAAGAAGATCAAATTGCATATGATATTTGAACAAAAGAAATAGGAATAGAAGCAAGTCATATTTTTAAGGGCACTAGAGATACAAATTTTTGAGATGTCGGTCAAGGTCCATGTGGACCAAATACTGAGATATTTTTTGATCGTGGAGAAAAATGAGATGAAAAAAAAATTGGAACAGATTTATTAAGTAAAGATATTGAAAATGATAGGTATATTGAAATTTGAAATATAGTTTTTTCTCAATTTAATAATGATGGACATGATAATTATGAAGAATTACCACGTAAAAATATAGATACTGGTGCAGGATTGGAAAGAATAACATCTATTTTTCAAGATACGCCAACCAATTTTGAGACAGATCTTTTTTTCCCAATAATTATGGAACTAGAAAAAATGGCTACAAATGGAGCTAAATATTCAATAGAAAATTATTTCAAACCAAATTTTGAACAAACTATTTTAAATACAGCTTTTAAAGTAATAGCAGATCATGTTAGAGCTGTTACTTTTGCAATAGCAGATGGTGTTTTTCCAGGTAATAAAGAAAGAGGATATATAATACGTAGATTAATAAGACGTTCGTCTATTTATGGAAGAAAATTAGGGATAGAAGAACCTTTTTTATATAAATTGGTAAATAAAGTAGTTGAGGCAATGTCTGAATTTTATTCATATATAATTCCAAAGATTGACATAATTAAACAAGCAATCAAGGAGGAAGAAATTAAATTTGCTAAAACTTTATCAAAAGGTTTAGATCTACTAAATGCAACAATCAATAAATTTAAATATATTTCTGGGAATACAGCTTTATTACTTTTTGAATCGTATGGATTTCCAATTGAATTAACCATTGAAATATGCAACGAGAAAAATATTATTGTAGACAAACAAGAATTTTACAAATTGCTTGAAAAAAATCGAGAGTTATCCAGATTGTCTAGAAAAAATATTAAAGCTTGATCAAAACAAAATGAACTTTTTACTAAACTAACTGTTCCATCAATTTTTACAGGTTGAGAGGAAGAAGAACACAAAAATTCAAAAATAGTGTTTATGTTTTCAGATGGTAAAGAAGTCACAGAAGTAAGCGATGGGGAAGTTTTTCTAATTCTTGATAAAACTCCATTCTATGCAGAGAAAGGTGGTCAAGCAGCAGATAACGGTATTTTAGTTAATAAAGATGGCGTAACCTTTAAAGTAATAGATGTTCAAGAAGGACCAAATCATCAAAATATTCATCATGTAATTTTAACTGGCACAAAATTATCAAAAAATGATATTGTTGATGCAATTGTCAATTTTGAAAAGCGTTTTTATACAATGAAAAATCACTCTGGAACACATTTATTGCATGCTGCATTAAGAGAAGTTTTAGGAAATTCAGTTATGCAATCAGGATCATATAATGATGAAAATGGATTAAGAATGGATTTTAATTTTGAAAGAAATATAACAAATGAGAAAATTAAGTTAATTGAAAATGTTGTTATCAGAGAAATAACTAAAGCTGTTCCAAGAGAAATTTATTTTACATCTATGGATGATGCTGTAAATAAATATAAAGCATTAGCATTTTTTACAGATAAATATGACGATATAGTCAGAATAGTTCGTTTTGGTGAATTTTCATGTGAACTTTGTGGTGGGACTCATGTTTTAAATACAGCAGACATAGAAGAATTAATGATTACAGGAATAGAATCTAAAGGTTCTGGAATATTTCGTGTTCATGCATTAACATCAACACAAGCAATTCTAAATTATGTAACTGAATTTTTTGATAACAAAATGGAAATTGCATCTAATGTCATGTCAAAATACAATAAATTTAAGGAATATCAAATTAATGAAGAAATAGAATCAGAATACAAAAAAATAATTAATTTAGATGTTGTTAAAAATAATATGAATTTGTTATTAATTTTATTAGAAAAATTAAACTCTAGTTATAAATTATTTGAAAAACAAGTTAAAAATATTATTGCAAATCAAAAAATTGATAAATTTAATAATTTTGATGTTGTCAAAAATTCAACGGGTACAAATATGATTAAATTAGAAACAAATTTGGATATCATTGAATTAAAATTATTGGCAGATAAAATTAGAAACAAACATAATGATGTTCTAATAATAATAACAAATACGGAAAAAAAATTAATAGTTGTTGCTGTCGGAAACAATTTAAAAAATATATCAGCAATTAAAGAATTCAATAAAATGCCAAACGTAAAAGGTGGGGGAAATGATACTTTTGCGCAAGGAATAATAATATAAAAACATAATTTTTATAAAATAGACTTCTTATTTATAATAAGGAGTCTATTTTATTTAAAAATTTTAAGTAGCTCCATTAAAAGTCAATAAATCTGTGATATAATTAACTAAATGAATACAATAAATAAAAAAATTACTTATTTATCTATAGAAATTAAATTTATGCAAATATCAAATTTTGAAAGAGGGTATATTTAATGGATTACAGAGATAATAAAGCGCAAAATAATGATCATAAACAAGAAAGTTTTTTAAATAAGACTCAAAAAACCAATTTAAATGTTAAAAATACTTTTGTAAATGCGAATGAATTAATAGACTTGGAAATGCGAATTAATGGTGGAATTCCTCTTGAAAATAATTTACCATCTGAATTATTAAGTCAAAATTTAAATTCAGAAATTAAATTAGATGATGTTTCAAACAATTATTCTTTGATGGACAAATTAGCAAATATTGAAAAAAATGTTGAAAAAGCTTTGATGCTAAAAAACTATCATAAAAATGCTAAATTAAAAAATTTTAATGATGGTATGAAAGAATTACAAAAAAAATTATCTTATTTAAGTGACGAAATTAGATTTATAGAATTTAATACATCTGGTAAAACTGAAAAATCAGATGACATGGCGATTAGACTAAGTAAAGGTTTTTCATATAATGGAGTTCCCTCAATAAATAAAAATAGAAATACACTAAATGATAATTCGCATTCCTTAAAAGTTTTAGGAAATGGAATTTTAATATGTGAATATTGTGGCAAAAAATTTAATTAAATATTGATTTTTTGCCTTAGTAGATATATAATAATTGCTTAAATGTTCAATATATGATATAATCTTAGTGAAATATGTTTAAAGTGGTGATTTTATGCAACCAGATATGATTCTAAACAATAATAAACAAAAAAAAACTAAAACAATGTTGGCAATGCATTGTTTTTCTGTAATTTTTTCTTTGCTGGCTGCCGGAGTTTATTGCTTTATTGTTTATGAAGCATCTTTGGTTTATACGATCGATTCTTCAGATGGCATAATGAATGGTTTAGCAAAATCTCCAGCTGCATCTAACATTTGATTTGTAACTAATATACTTAATATCTCTTCAACTCAAATAGGACTTCTAATTAGTCCGTTATATATATTAATTAATTCTATTTTTGTTTTGTCTGTTTTATCAATTATTTTTGAATCTATTTCATTAGCGATTGCATCAAAACAAAAAAATAAAAAACAATTAGTTATTTCTTCATTACAAATTACTATATCTTTATTAGTTATTGGCTCTGCTTTTTATGTTTTTAAATGATTTTATTTAATGGAAAGTAATGTTTCAAATAATTTAGGTGATCTATCATCTTCTATTTTATATCAATGAGGTCCATTTGATTTAAACGATGACCAAATAATAAAATGATCAGAATCAAAAGTTGATGTTATAAATCCATTTCAAATAATTGTAAGTAATAATGGAAATCACTATATTGTTTCAATGGTTAATCCAAAAAGCACAAATTATTTATTTTTATTTTTATATCTTGGGCCGGTTATTTATTCTAGTGGGTTGTTTTCAATTGTTTTTGCCATAGTGCCTATGTTTAAAAAAAGAATTAAAGTTAAAATGGCAAAAACAAAAAAACAAAAAAACAAAAAAGTAAAAGCCACAAATAAATTAGATGCCACAATGAGTGATGAAAAAGCAATAAACAATAATGACATGGATGATTTAGAAGAGATTCCACAATTGCAAAATTTTCCTGAAGAACAACATACTAAAAATTCTTTTTCTGAAATCGATAATTTAAATAATAATTTAACTGAATCAAATCAACTAAACCAGGAAACGATTGAAAATAATAATTTCTATCAATATCAACCACAACAATCACCAGAATCACTAACGTCAGAAGATCAAATGATTAATTCGCAATATTATGAACCAATAGTAGATAATAGTTTTTCGTCTTCGAATATTGAACTACAACAATCATCTTTATCATCAATTCCAATTACTGATCAAATGATTATTTCACAACCTGATTTAATGACAAATAATAATTTCACTCAATATCAACCACAACAATCACTAATGTCAGAAGATCAAATGGTTAATTCGCAATATGAACCAATAGTAGATAATAGTTTTTCGTCTTCGAATATTGAACTACAACAATCATCTTTATCATCAATTCCAATTACAGAACAAGTTAAAATTTCTCAACACGATGAACCAACAGTTGTAACAGATTTTTCGCAATTTAAGCAACCAAACTTGTCTTCATCACCAGTTATGAGTGAAACAAATAAAAAAAATAAAGATTATTTAAGGAATTTAAGAAAAAACAAAAAAATAAATAAACAATTAAAACAAAATGAAATAAATAAAAAAGATAAATTTAATAATGTAAAAAAAGTAAATGAAATAAATAGTTTTTCAAATCAAAAACGTGGACAAAATTTATTGGCAGATGAAATAAATAATATTAATAAACACATTCAAACAGAAAATAACACAAATAAATTATTGAGTGATAAAATAAATAGACTTGAACAAATAATGTTATCAATAATGAAAGAAAGATATGAAGATGTTTTATCAAAAAGACAATTATCTATAGAAGAAAGATTAAAAGAAATTTCAAATCGAGTAGGTATAATGAATGCGGAAGTATTTTTAGACAAAGCTTCTAGAAATAGTAAATTAAAAAGTTATGTTTACAATTCTCCACAACCAATGAGAGATGCAAATCAGCATTCTCACATAAGAAAGATTTTGCCAAATGGAATTACAATTTGTGAATATTGTGGTCAGAGATTAGAGTAATAATTTTTTAATTATTTATAATAAAAATGCGTTTTAGTTAAAACGCATTTTTATTTAATTGATTCTTTTTAATTTTGTTTCAAAAATCTATTACTAATATTTTATTTAGTGGTTTTATTGAAATGTGAAAGCCCCTAAATGAGAAACGACCATTATTTTTTATCGCTATTCTGCTTATTCCTATTGAACATAGCTCGTAATCGTTTTTTATAAAATCTTCTATAGAATTATTTTGAAATGTAATTGACAGCTTATTTGCATATAATTGGGTTGCCAATTCCTCGTAGTCTTTTTTATAACTAATTGCTAAGTGATGAAAAAGTTCATTTAAAAATAAAATACTCTTTTGGCTAGATGATTTAAGTACAGGTAAAATTTGTTTACTAAATAAATTTGTAAAATAGTTTTCTGCTGATATTAAATTATTGAATAAGTTTTGAGTCTTTAAACCAAACTCTGGATAACAAACATGAATTAGATATCATTTTTCTTCGTTTGAAAATTCTACATTACCAAATTGATTTGATGTTAATTGATAAACTTTTTCTGACATTTATGTTCACCTCATTTGTATTATAACATTTTTAGAATGCATGTGATTGTTGCCCTACATTGCTTAAATATTGGTTATTTTCTAATAATTTACAATTCATCTATCTTATATTTTATTATTAAAAAAAATATAGATAAATAGTAAAAAATTATCTGTTTTTAAAAAAATTTGTTGAAATTAAATGAAAATGGTTTATAATTTAAATCGCATGTGTATTTTGTGTGAGTATTTACAACACACAGGAAAGCGTTGTCTTTAAAGAAGAACACTTGTTTATAAAAATATAGGAGGACTAGTAATCTTGGCAAATCAAAAAGTTCGTATTAAACTTAAAGGATATGATCACGCTTTAGTTGATCAATCAATTGTTAAAATTGTAGAAGCTGCTCAATCAACGGGAGCTAAAATAAAGGGGCCAATTCCCTTGCCAACTGATCGTGAGGTAATTACCATCTTGCGTTCTGTGCATAAACATAAAGATTCACGTGAACAGTTCGAAATGCGAACACATAAACGTTTATTAGAATTAGTTGATACCACACCAAAAACCATTGATAATTTATCTAGAATTCAATTACCAATAGGTGTGGAAATTGAAATAAAACTTTAAAAACAATTTTTATTTTCAAAATACATGTGATTATTAATATTTTATAGGGGGATATTATGAAAGGAATCTTAGGTCGTAAACTTGAAATGACACAAATATTTTCTGCAACAGGGGAATTAATACCTGTTACAGTTATTGAAGTATTACCAAATAGTGTTTTACAAATTAAAACACAAGAAAAAGATGGTTATACAGCTTTACAATTAGGTTTGCAAGACAAACGTGTTAATTTGGTTAATAAACCAAATATGGGACACTTTAAAAAAGCTAACTCTGCTCCTAAGCGCTTCGTTAAAGAAATTCGTAATATGGATGGATATAATATAGGTGATGTAATTAAAATGTCTGACTTATTTATAGAAGGCCAATTAGTGGATGTAACTGGTGTTTCAAAAGGAAAAGGTTTTGCAGGTGTAATTAAACGACATAATTATCAACGTGGGCCAATGGGACATGGATCTGGTTATCATCGTGGAATTGGTTCTATGGGAGCCATTATTAATCGTATCTTTAAAACTAAAAAAATGGCTGGACATATGGGAGCTGAAAGAGTTACAATTCAAAATTTGGAAATTATAAAAATTAATGAATTGCGTAATTTAATTTTGATTAAAGGATCAATCCCTGGACCTAGAAAAGGTTTTGTTGTTATTAAAGAAAATATCAAAGGATTAAAAAATGTTGAAGCTGTAAAACTATTAAATAGAAAAGATAATGTTGCAGAAGCAACTGAAGCTTAAAAGGGAGTTTACATATGAAATACAAAGTATTAGATATGCAAGGTTCAGAAATTAAAAATATTGAATTAAATGATTCAGTCTGAAGCATTAAACCACATACTCAAGCAATTTATGATACAGTTATAGCTCAACAAGCAGCTTTAAGACAAGGAACTAAAAAAGTTAAAACTCGTGCTGAAGTAAGCGGTGGTGGAAGAAAACCTTGAAAACAAAAAGGAACAGGGCGTGCTCGTCAAGGATCAATTCGCTCACCACAATGACGTGGTGGAGGGATTGCTTTTGGACCTACACCAAATATTAATTATAAAAAATCAGTAAATAAAAAAGTTAGAATATTAGCTTTTAAATCAGTATTATCTGAAAAAATTAAAGAATTGAACTTAATAATTATTGATGGATTTAATTTTGAAACACCATCAACTAAAGCAATGTTGAAATCATTAACAGATTTAAAAATTGATAATCAAAAAACACTTATTGTAACAAAAACACCAGAAGAATCACTTGAAAAATCAGGTAGAAATATTCAAGAAATTAAAATTATTGATGTGCAAAAATTAAATATTTTTGACATTATGAATGCAACTAAATTGATAATTACAGAAGAAGTTGTTAAACGTGTTGAGGAGGTTTACGCATAATGCATATCACTGAAGTTATTAAAAAACCAGTTTTATCTGAGAAAACTTATATTGGTCATTCTAATGGTATTTATACATTTTTGGTAGATCGCCGTTCAAATAAAACACAAATTAAAAAAACTTTTGAAGAAATTTTTAAAGTTAAAGTAGATTCAGTTCGAACTATGAATTATGATGGTAAAGCCAAAAAAATGGGTCGTTACGAAGGTGTTACAAATAACAGAAAAAAAGCAATTATAACTTTAAAACCTGGTGAATCATTAAGTATAATGAATGATTTATAAAATAATAAAATATAATAATTAATTAATTTAGGCGAAAAATAAGGGGGAAAATTATGCCAATTAAAAAATACCGCCCCACGACAAACGGTAGAAGAAATATGACAACTCTTGATTATAGTATTCTAACAACTTCAAAACCTGAAGCATCATTGTTAGCACCAATCAACGAAAAAGCTGGTAGAAATAATCATGGTCATATAACTACACGTCATAAAGGTGGAGGACACAAACGTAAATATCGTATTATAGATTTTAAACGTAATAAACGTGATATTTTAGGTAAAGTGGTTTCAATAGAATATGATCCAAATCGTAATGCATTTATTTCATTAGTGAATTATATAGATGGAGAAAAACGTTATATATTAAATGCAAAAGGAATGTCAATTGGTACTGAAATCGTTGCATCAGAAAATGCTGATATTAAAGTGGGTAATGCCGCACCATTGAAAAATATTCCAGAAGGAACATTGATACACAATATTGAATTGCGCCCAGGTAAAGGTGGACAAATGGCAAGAGCCGCAGGTTCATCTGCTCAAATTTTAGGTAAAGATGATGATGGTAAATATGTCACTATCCGTTTGACTTCAGGTGAAGTTAGAAAAGTTTTAGCTGAATGTTATGCAACGATTGGTGAAATCGGAAACGAAGAATACAATTTAATTAATTGAGGTAAAGCAGGACGTAATAGATGAAAAGGTATTAGACCAACTGTTCGTGGTTCTGTTATGAATCCAAATGATCACCCTCATGGTGGAGGAGAAGGTCGTGCGCCAATTGGTCGTAAAGCGCCTTTAACTCCTTGAGGTAAAAAAGCATTAGGTGTTAAAACTAGAGATAAGAAAAAAGCATCTACAAAATTAATCATCCGCCGTCGCGGTAAATAGAAAAGGAAAAATATGTCAAGATCATTAAAAAAAGGACCGTTTGCAGATGATTACTTATTGAAAAAAGTAGAAAAAGCTGCAGATAAAGAAGTGATTAAAACGTGATCACGTCGTTCAACTATTTTCCCTACTTTTATCGGTAAGACTTTTGGTGTACATAACGGGAAAATTTTTATTCCTGTATATGTTACAGAAGATATGGTAGGCCATAAATTGGGCGAATTCTCACCAACACGTAAATTTGGTGGACACGGTGATGACAAGAAAAAGAAAAAATAGATAAAGGACTAAGCAAATTATGGAAGCAAAAGCAAAATTGACAATGATTCGTTTGGCGCCTCGTAAAGTTCGTCTTGTTGCGGATACCATTCGAAATAAAAAAATTTCTGAGGCACTATCTGTTTTGCAAAATCAAGATAAAAGAGCATCGCAGCCAGTTATTAAGTTGTTAAATTCAGCAATAGCTAATGCCGTAAATAATAATGGTATGGAAGCTGACCAATTATATGTTAAAACAGTCTTTGTAAATGAAGGACCAACATTAAAACGTTTTAGACCAAGAGCGCATGGACGTGCGTATGAAATTCTAAAGCGCACAAGCCATATTACAATTATTGTAAGCGACGATAAATAGGAAAGGACGGGTAAATCAAATGGGACAAAAAGTTTCTCCAAATGTTTTACGTATTGGTGTTATTCGTACATGAGATAACAGATGATACGCTGAAAAAAATGAATATGTTAAGTGATTACATGAAGATATTAAAATTAGAGCTAACTTACTAAAAGCATTAAAAAATGCTGCAATTGGTAAAATAGAAATTGAACGTACCAAAAAAGAAATTAAAATCATTATTCGTACTGCTCGCCCTGCTATTGTATTGGGGCAAGAAGGAAAAAATATTGCAAATTTAGTACTAAATATTAAAAAAATAATTAAAAATAAAAATGCAAATATCAAAATTAATGTAATAGAAATAAAAAATCCAGATAAAGATGCAGTTTTGGTTGCGCAATGAATTGGTGAACAAATTTCAAATCGTGCATCATTTAGAACTGTTCAAAAATTGGCAATTAGAAAAGCGTTACGTTCAGGTGCAAAAGGTATTAAAACATCTGTTTCAGGTCGCTTGGGTGGTGTTGATATGGCACGTACTGAAGGGTATTTAGAAGGTTCAGTACCATTATCAACTTTGAGAGCCGATATTGATTTTGCTTTGTATGAAGCAAAAACAACTTATGGTCAAATAGGTGTTAAAGTTTGAATTAATCATGGTGAAGTATTTACAGCTGAAGATTCAGAAAAATTAAGAAATTCAGGACCAGTATCGCGTAATGATCGACCAAATAGAAATTCAGCTGATGGTAAAAATTCATCATTCAAACCTAGAACGACTACAAATGATCAAAGACCCACAAAAACAGTTACTGTTAAGGAGGGTGAATAATTATGTTGATGCCAAAACGAGTTAAATATCGCCGCCCTCATCGCGTTAGTTATGAAGGAAAAGCCAAAGGTGCTAGTGAAATTAACTTTGGAGAATATGGTTTAAAATCTCTTGAGGGTGCATGAATCACTACTCATCAAATTGAAGCAGCTCGTATTGCTATGACACGTCATATGAAACGTTTTGGAAAAGTTTGAATTAGAATTTTTCCTCATATGGCAAAAACAAAAAAACCTTTAGAAGTTCGTATGGGATCTGGTAAAGGAGCACCTGAAGACTGAGTTGCAGTTGTAAAAGATGGAACTTTTATGTTTGAAGTTGCTGGCGTTTCTGAAGAAGTTGCAAGAGAGGCTTTACGCCTAGCTATGCATAAATTACCAGTGCGTTGCAAAATTGTTAAAAGAGGTGACAATTAATGAGTAAACATACTGATTTAATGTTGGAATTACGTACAAAATCAATTGATGAATTATTTCAAATGGATGAAGATAGACGTGCTGAATTATTTGGATTAAGATTTCAAGCAGCTATTGGTTCTTTGGGTCAAACACATCGTATTACAGAATTACGTCGTGAAATTGCTCGCATTGAATTGTTAATATCTGATTTAAAACGTAATGGTCAAAAAACAAGCAAAAATATAAAAGCTGATTATGCAGAAGCAGTTATAAAAGCTGAAAAAGCAGGTAAAGAAATACGTAAACAACAACGTGAACAAATTGAAGAAATGCAAAAAGCACAAGCAGGTAATTCAAGTTTAGATTCACCAATTGATGAAGATATGATTGCAAAAGCAATGGCAGCAGCTTCTGGTGAAACTGAAAATGCAGAAATAATTTTAGATTCTAAACAAGAAAATGAGGTTGAAACACCAGTTGTCAAAAAACCAACTGTAAAAGAAACAAAAACTCAAACACCAGTTGTCAAAAAACCAACAACAAAAACTGTTTCTGAACCAAAATCAATTGATAGAGGTGTTGCTATTGGAACTGGAGTTGGCGATGCAAGAGCAAGAGCAGCAGCCGCAGCGGCGGATGCAGCAAAAAAAATTAATAGAGATGCAATTAAACATGAAAATGTTGAAGAAATTAATTTGCGTTTAAAAACAAAAGATGAAAATGCAAAAACTTATACATATGGATCTAATGTTGCAGACGCTAAACAACAAATAGAAGCTGGAATTAGCAAAAATTCTAAAAAAATTACTTCTACAAAAAGTGATGCAAATAATAAACCAAAAACAACAACGACAAAAAAAGGAGCGACTAAATAATGGAAAAACGTAATAGTAGACGTGTTTTATCTGGACGTGTAGTTTCAGACAAAATGGATAAAACAATAACAGTTTTAGTTGAAACTTATAAAAACCATCCAACATATAAAAAACGTGTTAAATATTCAAAAAAATACAAAGCACATGATGAAAATCAAGAAGCACGAATTGGTGATGTAGTAGAGATTATGGAAACTAGACCTCTAGCTGCCACAAAGAATTTTCGCTTAGTTAGAATTATTTCTAAAGCTGTTTTATAAGAGTCAGGAGTAGATAGTATGATACAAAATGAGTCGTATTTAAAAGTTGCAGATAATTCGGGTGCTAAAGAAATTTCAGTAATTCGTAATTTGGGTGGATCAAAACGTAAATTTACAGGAATAGGTGATATTGTGGTTGCAGCTGTTAAATCTGCAACTCCTGGTGGAACCATTAAAAAAGGTCAAGTTGTTAAAGCGGTAATTGTAAGAACATGCCGTGAATTAAGAAGAAATGATGGAACTTATATTAAATTTTCAGAAAATGCCGCTGTGATTGTCAAAGATGATAAATCGCCACGTGGTACGCGTATTTTTGGGCCAATTGCTCGTGAAGTAAAAGATGCAGGTTTTGTAAAAATAGCATCTCTTGCTCCAGAAGTACTTTAATTTTGAGGGGGACAATAAAATGATTAAATCACGTATTGTAAAAGGTGACGTTATTAAAGTTATCTCAGGTTCAAATAAAGGACATTCAGGACCAGTAATTAAAGTTTCAAAAGATAAAACACGCGTACAAATTGAAGGATTAAATCAAATTAAACATTTTAAACCAACACAATCTGATTCAGAAGGTGGAATTCGTGAAATTCCAAAACCTATTCATATATCAAATGTGGCTGTTGTTGATCCAAAAAATAAAGATTTAACAAGCCGTGTTGGTTATTCAATAACTGCAGATGGAAAACATAGAATTGCCAAAAGAAGCAATTCTAAACTAAAATAATAAGGAGGAATGTTTAAGTTATGGCAAAAGTAAAAGAATATAAAAATAAATTGCAAGAAAACTATAAAAGCAAAATTGCTCCTGAATTATTTAAAGAACATGGTTATAAATCAATTATGGAAGTGCCAAAGGTTTCTAAAATTGTTATAAACATGGGTATAGGAGATGCAGTTCATGATTCTAAAAAATTAGATAATGCTGCAAATGAGTTAATGCAATTGACAGGTCAAAAACCATTAGTTACAAAAGCTAAAAAATCTTTGGCTGTCTTTAAATTACGTGAAGGGATGCCTATTGGTATTAAAGTTACTTTAAGAGGACAAAAAATGTATGACTTTTTAGTTCGTTTAATAGATGTAGCGTTACCTCGTGTGCGTGATTTTAGAGGTGTCTCAAAAAATGCGTTTGATGGTCAAGGCAATTATACTTTGGGAATTAAAGAGCAAATAATTTTTCCTGAAATAGATTATGATAAAGTTCAAAAAGTCAATGGTATGGACATCACATTTGTGACAACTGCAAAAACTAATAATGATGGGTTCTTATTACTACAAAAAATGGGTTTACCATTTGAAAAATAAGAAAGAGGTTCAATGAAATTATGGCAAGAAAAGCATTAAAAGTTAAACAAATCAAAAAGCAAAAATTTACTGTTAGAGAATACACAAGATGTGGACATTGTGGAAGACCACATTCAGTTTTACGCAAATTCAATTTATGCCGTTTATGTTTCCGTGACTTTGCTTACAAAGGGCAAATTCCTGGAATAACAAAAGCTTCATGATAAAAATTATAAAATTGAAATAGAAAAGGAAATGAAGATAAATGACAGATGTAATTGCAGATATGCTTACTCGCATTAGAAATGCAAATCAAAGATATCACGAAACTGTGTTAATTCCAGGTAGTAAACTAAAACACGAAATAGCAAATATTTTAAAAGGTGAAGGTTTTATAGAAGATTTTTCAGAATCAAAAGATTTTAAAAAAGATATTACTGTGAAATTGAAGTATCAAGGTAAAGCTCGTGTAATTCAAGGATTAAAACGTATTTCAAAACCTGGTTTACGTGTTTATTCAGAAGCGGCAAATATTCCTAAAGTTTTAAATGGATTAGGAATTGCAATTGTTTCAACATCAAAAGGTATTATGACAGATAAACAAGCACGCCAACAAAGTGTTGGTGGAGAAGTGCTTGCATTTGTTTGATAATTTAGGAGGTTAATTATGAGTCGTATTGGAAATCGTATTTTAACTGTTCCTAATGGTGTTGAAGTTAAAATTGAATCAAATAATAAATTAGTAATTAAAGGAACCAAAGGTGAATTAACACAAACTTTTTCGCCATTAATAAAAATAGTTATTGAAGATGGTAAAGTGTCAACTTTACGTCAAAACGAATTAAAACATACAAAACAATTACATGGAACAACAAATTCATTAATTCAAGGTATGTTAGTTGGTGTGTCTGAAGGATATGTAAAGGAATTAGAAATTGTAGGTGTTGGTTATCGTGCTGCACTTGCTGGTGATAAATTAAATTTATCATTAGGATATTCACATCCAATTGCATTTGAAATACCAAAGAATATTTCAATTGAAGTTCCAAAACCAACTGAACTTAAAATATCAGGAATTGACAAACAATTGGTAGGAGAAGTTGCTGCGAATATTAGAAAATATCGTCGTCCAGAACCTTATAAAGGTAAGGGGATTAAATACAAAGGTGAAAAATTGATTAGAAAAGAAGGGAAATCAGCCGGAAAATAATTCGACTGAATGGGTTTTAAGATTATGAAATATTCAAAACAAGAATCAAGAAAACGCAGACATTTCCGCGTTCGCAACAAAATTGTTGGTACATCAACAAGACCAAGACTTAATGTATTTAAATCGAACACTAATTTTTATGCACAAATTATTGATGACAGTAAAGGAATTACATTGTTATCAGCATCTACATTGAAAATGCCAATTAAAAATAAATCAAATATTGCAGCAGCAGAAGTAGTTGCAGCAGAAATTGTAGCTAAAGCTAAAACAGCAAAAATTTCAGAAGTTGTTTTTGATCGCGGAGGCTATTTATATCACGGAAAAGTTAAAGCTTTTGCTGAAGCTGCTCGTAAAGCAGGTTTGGTATTTTAATAGTAGGGAAAGGTAAAATAAAATGAGTATAGAAGAAAAAAACTCAACCACTCCTGTAACTGCAGATGCCAAAACTGTAGTTCGTCCATCTTATGCTGGACAAGGGCCAAAAGGTCCTCGTGACAATAAAAGTCATGATGGGAAATTTCGTAAAGATAGAACAGATCATCGTTTTGATAAAGAAAATGATCCTTTTGAAGAAAAAGTGGTTACAATTAATCGTGTTACAAAAGTAACAAAAGGTGGAAGACATTTTAGATTTGCAGCAGTAGTTGTTGTAGGCGATAAAAAAGGTCGTGTTGGATTTGGAACCGGAAAAGCAAATGAAGTTCCAGATGCAATTAAAAAAGCAATCAAAGAAGCACGTAAAACTGTTCAACGTATTACTTTGGATGGTACAACAGTGCCACATGAAATTATAGGTCATTTTGGAGCTGGAAGAGTTTTGATTAAACCAGCTAAAAAAGGTACTGGTGTAATTGCTGGTGGGCCTGCACGTGCGGTTATTGAATTAGCAGGTGTTGCAGATGTTTATGCAAAATCATTAGGTTCAAATACACCAATTAATATGATCCGTGCAACAGTTGCTGGATTGAGAAGTATGAAATCTGCAAAAAGAATTTCTAAATTACGTGAACCAGTTAATATTATTTCAAAAGAAGCTAGAATTGCTCCATCAACAGAATTAAAAAAAATAAGATCAAAAGGGGTTAATTAAGTTATGAAATTGCATGAATTAAAATATACTCCTGGAAGTCAAAAAGATGAAACTAGAGTTGGTCGTGGAACTGGATCTGGAAGAGGTAAAACTTCTACACGTGGACACAAAGGACAAAATTCTCGTTCAGGTGGAGGAGTTCGCCTTGGATTTGAAGGTGGACAAACCCCTCTATTTAGACGTTTGCCAAAAATAGGTTTTGTTTCAATGAATAAAAAAGATTATAAAATTTTTAATCTAAATCAATTAGAAAATTTGGAATTATCTGAAATTTCACATCAAACTTTATTTGAAAAACATCAAATTAAAAATTTACGTACTTTGATTAAAATTTTGGGTAATGGAGAAATTACAAAACCTATTAATGTAAAAGTTAATAAAATTTCAGTTTCTGCAGCAACAGCAATTAAAAAAAGTGGTGGAACAGTTGAGATAATTACAAATTCACCTGAAAAAAATAAATTAACAAATTATTAATTATCTTTAATTAATAATTTTTTTTATTTTTTATAGCAATTTATATATTTAATGCTAAATTATTCTTTATTATGAATGTTTATGTTATTCTATATAAGTGTAAAATGTCATTTTAGATATTTTTATATAAGCATTGGTATTTATATTGTAAAGAGGTGTATCCGCTGATTATGGTTCAAAAAGATTTGGTCAAAAAACAAAAAAGACTATTTAAAAACAAAAAACAAAAAAATACTACAGCAATTATTAAAGGTAATTTTTTTGTTCGTAATAAAGATTTAGTATATCGAGTTTTATTTACATTGGGAATATTAGTGCTTATTAGAATGGGTACATATTTAACTGTTCCGGGTATAAAATTATCAGATAATTTTCAATCAGGAGTTGAATCTCAACAATTTTTCCAATTACTTTCAACACTTGGTGGTGGTTCAATTGGTAAATTTTCAATTTTAGCTTTAGGTGTTTCACCATTTATTACAGCATCAATAATAACTCAATTATTATCAACTGATGTAATTCCGGTTTTAACAAGATGAGCAAAATCAGGTGAAAGAGGTCGAAGAAAATTAGATAGATTAACTAAATTTTTAACAATACCATTTGCTTTAATGCAAGGTATTGCAACGATATTTACTTTAATTCAACAAGGATTAATCACACCAAAATGAAGTGCAACTGATTTAGGAATCGGGCCAAGTTGATTTTATTATATTTTGGTCCCAGTTGTATTACTTGGTGGTACTTTTTTAATGCTGTGATTGGCAGACGAAATAACTACTAGAGGAATTGGAAATGGTGTTTCGATTGTTATTTTTACTGGAATCGTAGCTCAAATGCCAAATAATTTTCAAGCCACATTTAAATTTTGAGTTGGAACAGGAGAATCATCAAATATTTTATTTGATGGAATCTTAAAATTTATGATTTATATAGTTGGATTCTTTTTAGTAATTTTCTTTTTAGTTATTATGAATGAAGCTGAAAGAAAAATACCAATTCAACAAACGGGTTCGGGCCTGGTTGATGCAAAAGATCACACCCCTTATTTACCTTTGAAAGTTAATAATGCTGGAGTTATACCGGTTATCTTTTCATCTGCGATAATTTCCACGCCAATAACTATATCGCAAATTTTACAAGCTTCAAATCCGGAAAATGGATTTGTATTATTTACAAATAATTATTTATCTTTTTCAACATGATGAGGAATAGGTATTTATGCTGTATTGACAATTCTATTTACCTTTTTATATGCACAAGTGCAAATTAATCCAGAAAAAATCGCTGAGAATTTTCAAAAATCAGGAACATTTATCCCTGGAGTTAAACCCGGTAAAGATACGCGAGTTTATTTAAGAGGTGTAGTTAATAGACTTTCTTGAGTTGGTTCTTTTGCGTTGGCAGCAATTGCAATTTTGCCATATATTATTTCAAAATTAACTAATTTACCATCATCATTAGCCATAGGTGGTACAGGTTTAATTATAGTTATCTCTGTTGCCTTACAAACTTATGCACAAATTAAAGGACGTATTATTCAACAATCATTTATAGATAAAAAATCAGAAACATTTGGTGACACAACTAATTTAAATGAAAATAAAAATTCACATATTTGATAATGTGAAATATGAAAGTGTAGGATTAAAAAATGAACATTATTTTATTAGGTGCTCCTGGATCTGGCAAAGGTACGCAAGCAGAATATTTAGTTGAACGTCAAAAATTTATTCAACTATCTACTGGAGATTTAATGCGAAAAGCTATGTCAGATAAAACATCTTTAGGAATAGAGTGCGAAAAATATATCAGTAATGGTCAATTAGTTCCAGATTACATAACAAATGGCATAGTTAATGAATATATGCAAAAAGTCAATGATAATTTGATTTTTGACGGCTATCCTCGTACTGTTAATCAAGCTGAATTTTTAGATGAGATGTTAAATAAATTAAATAAAAAAATCAATTTAGTTATATTTATAGATGTTGAAGAAAGCATTTTGGTTGAAAGAATTTCAGGAAGAATAGTATGTCCAACATGCAAAAGGTCATATCATAAAATTAATAAAATGCCAAAAATTAAGTGAATTTGTGATTTTGACGCCACTCCTTTGATTGTGCGTTCAGATGATTCGCCAGAAAAAACAAAAACAAGGCTAGAAGTATATTCAAAACAAACCAAAACATTAATTTCATATTATGAAAAAAGAAATATTTTAAGACAAATTCATGCAGGAAACAGAAGTGCTGACGATATTTATTCAGAAATAGAAAAAGAAATGGAACTTATCAAATAAATGTCAATTTCAATTAAAAATAAATCACAAATTGAAAATATGCGTGTTGCTGGTAAGGTTTTGGCTGAAGCCTTATCATATATTACAATGTTAGTTAAACCAGGAATAAATTGTTTAATGATAGATAAAAAATTTGGTGAATTTATCAATGAAAAAAAATGTAAAGTTTCATTTAAAGGTTATGGTGGATTCCCAAATAATATTTGTATTTCAATTAATGAGCAATTAATTCATGGTATTCCAACTAATCGTATACTAAAAGATGGAGATATAGTTTCTCTAGATACTGGTTGTACTTACAACGGTTGACATGCCGATTCAGCATTAACAATTATTTGTGGTAATTCTAATTCAAAATATGATAAACTAGTAAAGGTCACTCAAAAATCGCTTTATCTTGCTATAAAACAGATAAAACCTGGTGTAAGGTTAGGCACAATATCTAATACTGTCCAAGAATATGTTGAAGGAAATGGATATTATTTGCCAACAGATTATGCTGGTCATGGTATTGGATCTGAAATGCATGAAGATCCAATTATTTCAAATGTAGGTTTGAAAGATACTGGGATGAGATTGGCTGCGGGTATGGTTATATGTATAGAACCAATGGTTCAAGTTGGTACTGCAAAAACCCGTGTTCTTAAAGATGATTGAACAGTTATCTCTCAAGACAAATCAATGACTGCGCATTTTGAGCACACCATTTTGGTTACTGAAGATGGGTATGAAGTTTTAACCAAACGTCAAGAAGAAAGTGAGGAAGATTTTTAATGGCAAAAGAAGATTACCTTGAAGTTGAAGGTACAGTTACAGAAGTGTTGCCAAATGCCACTTTTAAAGTAGAACTTGAAAATGGTGCTGTTATTTCCGCCAACGTGTCAGGTAAAATCAGAATGAATTACATTCGCATTTTACCTGGAGACAAAGTAACAGTCAATATTTCTCCTTACGATATGACACGTGGGCGAATTACTTATCGTTTTCGATAAACAGAATTTTAATTTATTTTTAAATTAAAGAAATTAATTGTAAAAAAGAAAATATAATGTAAATTATTTTTTCACAATATTTATGGAGGCAAAGATGAAAGTAAGATCATCAGTTAAAAAGATCTGCGATAAATGTCGTGTTATTCGTCGGAAAAGCCGTGTAATGATTATTTGTGGAAATCCAAAACATAAACAACGTCAAGGATAAGGGGAAAAAATATGGCTCGTATTAGTGGAGTAGAAATACCAAATAATAAAAGAGTAGTTATTGCTCTTACTTACATATATGGAATTGGATTATCGACATCACAAAAAATTTTAAAAAACACAGCTATTTCGGAAGAAATTCGTGTACAAGATTTATCAGAAGATCAAATTAAATCAATTACCACTGAAATTTCAAAATATAAAACAGAAGGTGATTTAAGACGTGAAGTTCAGTTGAACATTAAACGTTTAATGGAAATTGGATCATACCGAGGTATGAGACACCGTAAAGGGTTACCAGTACGTGGACAATCATCAAAACAAAATGCACGTACAAGAAAAGGGCCACGTAAAACTGTGGCTAATAAGAAAAAATAGATAGGTAGGAAATATAACTTATGGCAAATCCAAAAGCAGGAACTGCAAAGAAAAAAGTTAAAAAAAATATTGCTAAAGGTATAGCACACATTCATTCTACCTTTAATAATACAATAGTTTCTTTATCAGATGAAGCTGGTAATGTATTGGCTTGATCAAGTGCGGGTGCACTTGGTTTTAAAGGAACAAAAAAATCAACGCCATATGCTGCACAATTAATTGCAGAAGCAGCAGGTAAAGGTGCAATGGAACACGGCTTAAGAACAATTCAAGTAGAAGTTAAAGGACCAGGACCAGGAAGAGATGCAGCTGTGCGTTCCCTTCAAGGAATCGGATTAGAAATTACTTCAATTAAAGACACATCACCAATTCCACATAATGGTGTACGTCCACCAAAACGCCCAAGAGGTTAATTATAGATGAAATTATTTACAAGACCAGAATTTAATTTATTGGAAGAAAAAAATGGTCGTTCATTTGCTAAATTTGAAGTTGAACCATTAGAACGTGGATTTGGAATTACATTAGGAAATGCATTACGTAGAACTTTATTAGAAGCAACTCCAGGAGCTGCTGTTTATGCAATAAAATTACGTGGTGCTGCACATGAATTTACTTCAATTGAAGGAATCGTTGAAAATGTTAGTCGTATTATATTAAATATTAAAAATATTGTTTTGGAAATAGATGAAAATATGTTTCCAGAAGAAGAAACTGTTGAATTAAAGTTAGTAAACAATACTCCGGGTGAAATTAAAGCCGGGGATATTGATGTACCGACTGGTGTAAAAGTTTTAAATGAAGATTTACATATTGCAACATTAGCAGAAGGCGGAATTTTTGATTTAACTTTATTTGCAAAATATTCACGTGGATATAAATCATTTAAAGATAATAAAAAAGAAAAAAATCTAATTGCGGATGCAATTACAATAGATTCTAATTATTCGCCAGTTGTCAATGTTTCTTATGAAGTTGAACCAACAAGAATTGGTAGAGCTATTGATTTAGAAAAATTAACTTTAAGTGTTACTACTAATGGTTCATTAACAGCTACTAATGCTGTAGCATTGGCAGCTCGTGTTTTGACTGCTCACTTAGAAGCATTTATTAATTTAAATGAAACTTTAGCCTTAATGCCAATTATTGGTGAAAATGAATCAGAAGATGATAAAGAATTAGATCGCGCAATAGAGGATTTTGATTTTACACAACGATCATTAAATTGCTTGAAACGCGCAGGCATAAATTTATTGCGTGATTTAGTTTCTAGATCTGAAGATGAAATACAAGAAATTAGAAACTTAGGTAGAAAATCATTTAAAGAAATTAAAGATAAAGTTGCACAATTAAATTTGACATTTAGAATTATGAATTAATTATAGGAGGATAAAATATGTCGTATATTCAAAAACGTGGTAAAAACACTGCATGAAGAACAGCTTTGATGCGTAATTTAACTACTGAATTAATTGTTTCAGAACGTTTAGAAATTACAGAAACACGCGCAAAAGAATTACGTACTCATTTTGATAAAATGATTACTTTAGCTAAGCGTCAAGATCTTCATGCTAGAAGACAAGCTGTTGCTTGATTGCGTGACATTGATGCTAATGCAAAAGAGACAGCGCTACATAAATTATTTACAGATTTAGCCAAACGTTTTAAAAATCGTAACGGTGGTTACACAAGAATTTTAAAATTGGACAATCGTCGTGGTGATAATGCTCCTATGGTAATTATTGAGTTAGTTTAATTTGTATGTAAATTATTATTTAGTATAAGCATTTCTCCGTTAAAATATTTCAAAATAGTGTTTTTTGATTATTTTAATGGAGTTTTTTATTTGCCAAATAAAAAATCTGTATTTGGATTTATTCAAATTAGTTATTATTAAAATTTAATTGTAAAAAAATTTAAAAAATGGAAAAAATATTTACATTTGCTTTTTAGGTTGTATAATGTTAGTGAGTAAGTGTATTGAAAACAGAAAATTGAAAATGAATGATATAGTTACTCAAAACATTTCACATAGAATTGAGGGTAAAATTATGAATCAACCAATCAATGTATTTTCAGAAATCGGTAAATTAAAAACTGTTTTAGTTCACCGACCTGGTAATGAAGTTGAAAATTTAGTACCAGATTTACTAGAAAGATTATTATTTGATGATGTTCCTTTTTTGAAAGTTGCAATTGAGGAACATGATAAATTTACAAATCATATGAAAGACAATGGAGTTGAAGTGCTGTATATTGAAGAATTAGCAGCAGAAGCTTTGGACCAAAATCCAAATTTGAGAGACCATTTTATAGACCAATTTATTAAAGAAGGAAATGTTAAATCAGGTCATGTTGCTAAATTTCGTGAATTTTTAGCAAAAATGAATAATTTAAACATGGTAAAACAAATGATAGGAGGTACAAAAAAACTAGAATTAAATATTGTAGACGGTGACAAATATCCGTTTGTAGCTGATCCATTGCCAAATGTGTTGTTTCAAAGAGATCCTTTTGCATCCGTAGGTCATGGTGTTACTTTGCACAGGATGTGATCTGTAACCCGAAGGCGTGAAACATTATTCCCAGATTTTGTTTTCAAAAATCACAGTCGTTTTAAAGAAAAAGTTCCATACTTATACGAAAGAGAATGAGAACATAATATTGAAGGTGGAGATATTTTAGTTTTAAATAAAGAAAATTTAATAATTGGTGTATCTCAACGTACACAAATGGAAGCAATTGAACAAATGTCAAAAAGATTATTTGTTCAAAGAGATGGATATAGTAAAATAATAGTTCTTGATTTACCAAAAACAAGAAGTTATATGCATTTAGATACTGTATTTACAAATATAGATTATGATAAATTTATAGTGCATCCACTAATATTTGATGATATTAATGAATTTAAAATTTATGAAATAACACCAACAGGTAAAAAACAAATAAAAGAAGGACTTGTTGAGTATTTATCAAGTGTTTTAGGCAAACCAGTAACATTTATTAAATGTGGTGGTGACGACCCAATTGCTGCTGGTCGTGAACAATGAAATGATGGTACAAATGTTATCACATTAGAACCAGGTAAAGTAATTGCTTATGAACGTAACTGAGTAACAATTGATTTACTAAAAAAAGCAGGTGTACATGTTATTACAACACCATCAAGTGAACTTTCAAGAGGACGCGGTGGGCCAAGATGTATGACAATGCCACTTATTCGAGAAGATATATAATATATGTCAACCGTATTAATATTTAAAAAAATAGAAATTTTTAGGAGAATAAATTATGGCTGTAAATTTAAAAGGGCGCAGTTTAAGGACATTATTAGATTTTAGTCCAAGAGAAATTAATTATTTGCTTGATTTGGCAAGAGATTTAAAGCGAGCAAAATATGCTGGTAATGAGGCAAAAAATTTAAAAGGTAAAAATATTGTTTTGCTTTTCCAAAAAGACTCTACTCGTACTCGCTGTGCATTTGAAGTAGCTGCTCTAGATCAGGGTGCTCATGTAACATACTTGGGCCCATCAGGATCACAAATGGGGAAAAAAGAATCTATCAAAGATACTGCTCGTGTTTTAGGTAGAATGTATGACGGAATTGAATTTCGAGGCTATAAACAAAATGATGTAGAAGAATTAATTAAATATGCTGGAGTACCTGTTTTTAACGGGCTTACAGACCAGTATCACCCAACTCAAATTTTGGCAGATTTTATGACCATTATTGAACAAAAAAAATCTTTAAAAGGTAGAAAATTAGTATTTTTTGGCGATGCAAAAAATAATATGGGTAATTCATTAATGATTGGTGCCGCTAAAATGGGAATGCATTTTGTTGGGTGTGCGCCAAAAGAATTATGACCGGATCAAAATTTGATAAATCAATGTAAAACAATAGCAAAAGAAACTGGAGCTATAATTGAATGTGAAGAAGATCCAATGAAAGCATCAAAAGATGCAGATGTTTTATATACAGATGTTTGAGTGTCAATGGGTGAACCAGATGAAGTTTGAGCACAAAGAATTAAACTTTTAACACCATATCAAATTAATATGAAATTAATTAAAAATGCCAAAGAAGATGTATCATTTATGCATTGTTTACCAGCATTTCATGATTTAGAAACTACAACAGGTCAAGAAATTCATGATAAATTTGGTTTATCTGAAATGGAAGTAACAAACGAAGTTTTTGAATCAAAACATTCTATTGTTTTTGAAGAAGCTGAAAATCGCTTGCATTCTATTAAAGCAATTATGGTTTCAATGATATAATAAACACTAATGAAATTTATTTCAAAGAAAGAGAGGTATATAAAAGATGGCTGAAAAAGTTGTATCACAAACAGCAGAAGTCAATATGCCACCATCAAATAAAAAAAAATCAACAGAAACTCGTAAAAGAAGAAAATTTAAATTACCTACTGCTTTTACGATTTTAGCAGCAATCATGTTATTGATTGTTATAATATCTTGAATTCCAGGTACAACAATGAAAGATGGACTTGGTGCTGATGGGCGGCCAGATATAGGTGAAACTCCAGTTGATGGTTATAATCCAGCTGGTATTCTAGATATTCTTCTAGCACCAATGTATGGGTTTGCAAATAAAGTAGATATTATTATATTTATATTAATTTTAGGTGGATTTTTAAATATTATTATAGAATCAAAAGCTCTTGATGCTGGAATTGGTCGTTTAGTTAATAAACTAAAAGGAAAAGAAATTTGATTAATTCCAATTATTATGATTCTATTTTCAATAGGCGGAACAGTATATGGTATGGGAGAAGAAACAATTGCCTTATATCCTGTTATTATTCCAATATTTTTAGCAGCTGGTTTTGATATAATCACACCAGTTTTAACAATCCTAATAGGTGCAGGAATAGGATGTTTGGGTTCAACATTAAATCCATTTGTTGTTTCTGTGGCTGTTAGTGCCGTATCAGATAGTGGTATTACAGGTTTGGTTTCATCAACAGGTTTGGTATTTCGTGCAATAGCCTGGGTATTAATGACTGCTCTTGCAACAGGATTTGTAATATGATATGCACTACGAATTAGAAAAAATGAACGTAAATCACCATTGTATGATGATAAAGAAATGTATTTAAAATCGTTTGCAGTTTCAATTGAAGTGCCAGAATATACTAGAAAACGCCAAGCAATTATGGGTCTATTCTTTGTAGCCTTTATATTAATGATTATTTCATTAATATCTTGGGGCACTTTCGGTGTTACTATTTTTGGAAGCGATGAAGGTGGATTAAATTATTTAATTCATAAAAATGTACCATGATTCCAACATTTCTATAGAGATTTGGGCGAATGGTATTTTATGGAAATATCAGCATTATTTTTCGGTTTTGCGTTAATAATTGCTTTTATTGATTGAAGAGTGCCAGACGCAGATAACGAAAAAGGCGAAGCAAAATTTGTTAAATCATTTATTCGCGGATCTGCAGATATTTTATCTGTCTGTCTAATAATTGCGTTTGCTGCAGGTATTGGATGACTATTTTCAAGTACTCATATGGTAACTGTTTTGATTAACGCTTTAACAAAACCTTTAAGTTCATTGTCAATTGCTGGTTTCTTAATAATTGGTTTTATTTTCTTTTTAATAATATCAATTGTATTACCTTCAACGTCTGGTTTTGCACAAGCTGTTTTCCCAATCATTGGACCTGCTGCATACGCAGCTGGTGGTAATTCATTGGGATGAATTTCAAGTTCAATCACTTCATTTTCTTTTGCAAATGGTCTTGTAAACTTGATTTCTCCAACTTCAGCAATTTTAATGGCTGCATTATCAATTGCTAAAGTTCCATACGATAAATTTATGAAAGCTTCATGGCCTTTAATTTTAGCAATAATTGGAATATCAATTATAATGCTTGGTTTAGGATCGTTTGGAGTTTCAAATGGTGCAAATTCAATTGTTTAATATTTAAAAAACAAAATATAATAAAGATACACATTATTTTTATGTGTATTTTTTAGATAATTAATATTTTAAAAGGAGTTAAATTATGGCTAAAATAGTAGTAGCTGTTGGGGGAAATGCCTTAGGTAATAACCCTGTAGAACAAAAAGAAATTGTTAAAATTACCGCAAAAAATTTAGTTGATTTTATTCAAAATGGGGATCAACTTGCAATAGTTCATGGTAATGGACCACAAGTTGGAATGATTAATTCCGCTTTTGAAACTTCAAGTAAAATTGATGAAAAAATTCCATCAATGCCTTTTTCAGAAGCTGGATCAATGTCTCAAGGTTATATTGGATATCATATGGTTCAAGCAATGGATGCTGAGATAAGTAAAAGAAAATTAAATGCAAGTGTTGCGGCTTTAATAACACAAACTGTTGTTGATATAAATGATGCTGGTTTTAAAAATCCAACAAAACCAATTGGCGCTTTTTACACTAAAGATGAAGCAGATAAATTAAAAAAAATTAATCCAGATTGAACAATTGTAGAAGATGCGGGCAGAGGTTATAGACGTGTAATAGCATCACCAAAACCAATTGAAATTATTGAAGCAAATGCAATAAAAGCTTTGATGGATGCAAAAATAACTCCAATTGCAGTCGGTGGTGGAGGAATTCCTGTCATTAAAAGTGCAAATGGACAATTAGAAGGAAAGGCTGCTGTAATTGATAAGGATTTAGGTGCTGCATTGTTGGCAGCGACTATAGGTGCTGAAAAATTAATAATTTTAACTGCAGTCGATACAGTTATGATTAATTATAAAAAGGAAAATCAAACTGCATTGACAAATATGACATTAAATGATGTTGAAAAATACATAGCGGAAGGTCAATTTGCAGTAGGTTCAATGTTGCCAAAAATAGAAGCAGCAGCTTCATTTGTAAAGGCTAATCCAACCAAAATTGCAATCATTGGTTCTTTAGAAAAAGTTGCTGATGTTTTAACTGGAAAATCAGGAACAATAATTAAGGCAAAATAATTTTTTCTAAGTGTATTTTATAATTTATAAAATACACTTGTATTTTGTAAATTAATGCGTTATTTTTTATATGGAAAGAAGACTAATTATGAAAGAAATAATTCAAGAACCATTTTTATATAGAAGCAAAAATGTAACATTTAAAAATCGTATCGCTCAAGCGGCAATAAGTTATATGGCATCAAACACTGATGGAACTTTATCTGAAAGTGATTTTAATTATTACAAAAAACGCATTGATGGGCAAGGCTTGGTATATACACCAATGCTATATGTACATGAGTCAGGAAAAATATGGCAAAATCAGCCAGGAATATCTGATGATTCACATATACCTGGTTTAGCTGAATTAATAAAGATGATTAAAAATCAGAATAAAGATGTGAAAATTATTGCACAAATATCGCATGGAGGAGCAATTGCGAATCCTATTTTTTGTGACAATAATCTTCTTGCACCTTCACCTATTGTTGATCCATATTCAATAACTGGTGTTATGCCAAGAGAAATAAATTTAAACGAAATAAAACAGGTAATTGAATGATTTAAACAAGCAACAAAACGTGCAATTGAGGCCGGATTTGATGGTGTTGAAATTTCTGCAGCTGCTGCTTCTTTGATTAAAGAATTTATAAGTCCTAATACTAATATAAGAACAGACGAATACGGTTACGTTGGTGTTAGTAAATATAAATTTGCAACAGAAATTGCAAATTCAGTAACTGAAACAATTAAAAAAAATGCAGATAAATCATTTTTACATTCATGAAGTACACGTTTAACAGATCAAAAATATGAATTGGATTTAGAATTATCGCAACAATTTATCCAAGCAATTTTGCCTTATGGTGTTGATATGATATCACTTACTAACTACTCATCTGAAACGATTCATGAGTCACAATTTGGTGATGATGGTATTCAGTTGATATCTTGAATGGCAATGCAACTTTTAGGAAGAACAATAATAGCATTTTCAGGTTCTATAAATGGACTTAGTCAGATGGAATATTTAAAAGATGTTGTAGATATCTTTTCAATAGGTAGAGGTTTTATTTGTAATCCAAATTGATTTACAAATTTAATAAACAATATACCAAATGTTGATTATATAAAGCTGTCTGAAATAGAAAAATTAGGATTAGACCCCAAAATGTCATTATTTGAAAATAATGCAGTAAAAATTATTGATGATTTAAAAGCTTAAATACTACAATTATTTATATTTTCAAAATCACTCTATTAACAGAGTGATTTTTAATTTTAATGCTAATATAATTAAAATATGTTAATATCATTTGTGGATTGATAAGAGGTGTTTTTTGTTGTGGCGTTAACGCAAAAAGAGTTAAATGAATTTAAATTAGAGTTAAATGATTTAAATGATAAAATGGTTAGAGCTTCAAAAAAGGTTATTATTGCAAAAGCTAAATTAACTGATCATTCAATTACAAAAGAAGAAGTTCAACAAAAAATTGCAAAATATAATGAAACAAAAGCAAATTATAAAAAAGCTGCAAATGCTAAAAAATTTCTTGATAATTATAATGATTTAATAAAAAAAATGTCCACAATTTCTAAAACAGATAGTAATTTTTTTGAAATAAAAAAAGAAACTCAATTTGCAAAAAATTTATATAAAGAAGCAAAATGGACTATTAAAGAACGCGGTAAAACGGCTCACTTATCAAAATTAAATAATATTGCTTTAAAAATTAATCACTTAAAATTTAAATATAGTGATGAATTTCCTTGAGCTGTTAATGATGTCTCCGTTTCGATAGAACATGGTGAATATGTAGCAATTATTGGGCATAATGGTTCTGGTAAATCGACATTATCGAAAATAATTATTGGTGTGTTGCAACCCCAAGAAGGAGCTATGGAGGTTTTTGGGAATCACGTTACAGAATCAAATCTATCTTTAATAAGACGTTTTTTGGGAATAGTTTTTCAAAATCCAGATAATCAATTTATAGGGTCTACTGTGAGAGATGATATTGCATTTGGACTTGAAAATAGAAGAATAGAACCTAGCTTAATGGAAGATAAAATTATTACAGCGGCTAAAAAAGTTAGAATGGAAAAATTTTTAGATAATGAACCTTTAATGTTATCTGGCGGACAAAAACAACGTGTCGCAATTGCATCTGCTTTAGCTTTATCTCCGGACATAATTATTTTTGATGAAGCAACATCAATGCTTGATCCAAAAGGAAAAAGAGAAGTTAAAGAAATTATGATTGAACTTAGAGAAACAAGAGAAAAAACGATATTTTCTATTACTCATGATATGGATGAAATTTTAAATGCAGATAAAGTTATGGTTATGAATATGGGCGAATTAGTTAAATTTGGTACACCAAGTGAGATATTAAGTGATAAAAATTTTTTACGCTCTATACATTTGGAAATACCATTTGTGGCATTGGTGGAAGAGGAATTGTCAAATGTGGGTATAAATATAGAACCTTCAAAAACAATTGATGAATTGGTGAATAAATTATGCAAATAAGCGAAAAATTGAAAAACAAAGAAAGTGCCCGTAAAGAAAGAATACTTCAAAAACAGTATCTTAAGGAATTACAACAAGCAAGAAAAAGCAAAAAGGAATTTGATTATTCAGGAGACATAGTTTTTGAAAATATATCCTATACATATTCAAAAAATACTCCATTTGAATTTAAAGCTTTAAATGGTACCAATTTAACTATTAAAAAAAATATTGTAACAGCAGTAATAGGAACTACTGGTTCTGGCAAATCTACATTAATTCAATTGACTAATGGATTGTTAAGAACCGAAACAGGAAGAACTATTATTGGTGACTATTCAATTCCTGCCTTTGGTAAAAAAATTAAGGAAGTAAAATCATTACGTCGACAAGTAGGCTTAGTTTTCCAATTTCCAGAATATCAATTATTTCAACATACAATTGCAAAAGATATTTCTTTTGGACCAATAAATTTAGGTTTAGATAAAAAAGAATCTATAGCACAAGTTCCAAAATTATTAAAAATGGTAGATTTACCAGAAGATTATGCAGATAGAAGTCCGTTTGATCTTTCTGGGGGCCAAAAAAGACGTGTTGCCATTGCTGGTATAATTGCTATGCAAGGGAAAACTTTAGTTTTAGACGAACCTACTGGTGGTTTGGATCCGCAAGGAGAAGAAGGTTTTATAAATTTATTTATAAGATTAAACAAAGAAGAAAACAAAAGAATTATAATTGTAACTCATAATATGGACCATGTATTGCAAATTGCTGATGAAGTTGTTGTAATGAAAGAGGGTCAAGTAATAAAAGTTGGTTCACCATTTGAAATTTTTTCAGATAATTTGTTATTGGAACAATTAGAAATAGATCCACCGAAACTTTATCAATTAGCACATAAATTAAAAGATAATGGTTTAGATATTACCGATAAAAAATTTAGAACAATTAAAGAATTAGTTCAATTTATTAAAGAAAAAAAATAGTGAGGAGTTGTAAATAATATGCGAATGTCATTTGGGCGTTATATGCCTTTCAAGTCACCCATTCATAATATGGATTCTAGATTGAAAATATTTTCATTATTAATAATGATTGTTGCGGTATTTTTCCCTATTGGATTTACGGGTTATTGTTTACTTGGTGGAATTGTGATAATTACATATATTTTATCTAGATTGCCATTACGTATGTTATTTAAGCTAACATCTCCAATAGTTGTAATATTTTTGATATTAGTAATAATTAACATAATCATGTATCATCCTTCAAGTGACGCTGTTTTTTCAAATGGTGGAGCTGGTTATGATGATCCAAGCATCAATTCAAATGCGGTAGGATATTTTTATAATTGAAAAATATTTACATTTTCAGAATTGGCAGGATTTAATGCTTTATTTATGGCTTTGAGAATTTTTATAATGATAACTATTACAACGATTATTACTGGAACAACTCAACCATTAGAATTGTCAATTGCTATAGAAGATTTACTTTGACCATTAAAACTTATAGGAATACCTGTGCAAATACTTGCAATGGTAATTTCAATAGCATTACGTATGATTCCTACTTTAATTGATGAAGCAGGAAGAATAATTAAAGCACAATCATCACGTGGTATTGATATGAAAAATGGTAAATTTAAAGATAAAATTAAAGGTATGACATCTTTAATTATTCCATTATTGGTTTCTGCATTTCAAAGAGCAGATGATTTGGCAAATGCAATGGATTCAAGAGGTTATGATCCAATAGCAAAAAGAACAAGATATAGACAGGTTAAATTTAGAATGTTAGATGTTGTCTTTTTTGTTGTTTTTCTAACAATTGCAGCTTGCTTGATTGCATATTCTTATGTTTGACCAACAAATCAACCATTTATGCATATTCCTCATATTGATATACTATTGAAATTTTAAATTATGAATAATTTTTATTTAATGTCTATTCAATATGATGGAACTAATTTTTCTGGTTGAGTAAAACAAACCAATAAAAAAACTATTCAAGGAGAATTAGAAAGTGCATTTAGTAAAAATGCCAAATTACCAGTAAAATTATTAGGTGCCTCCAAAACAGATGCTGGTGTTCATGCGTTAGATCAAAAAGTTTGAATAGAGTTAGATTATACACCGAATTTAACAGGTTTAAAAAATACCTTAAACAAGGCGTTACCAAATCAGATTTTTATAAATTCAATAATAAATGTTGATAATAATTTTAAAGTACGTAATGTAAAAGAAAAAACTTATATTTACAGATTGCGATTTGAAAAATATGATGTGTTTAGACAATATTACACTTATTTTTGAAATTTGCCTAAATTTGAATTATCAAAATTAAAAGAAGTATTAAATTTATTTGTTGGCACTCATGATTTTTTGAATTTTTCAGGTTTAAAAATTAATGAAATAGATAAAATATCACCAATAAGAACAATAAACGATATTCAAACAAATATATTAGATTCTGAATTAGAAATTATTTTTAAAGCAAAAGGATTTATTAGATATCAAATAAGAACAATAATGGGTTGCGTATTTGCTTATTTAAATAATAAAATCTCATTACAAGTAATTAAAGAAACATTAGAATTAAAACATCCTAAATTGCCTTATATTGCAGATGCAAAAGGTTTAACTTTAATATCAATTGACTATTAATTACAAAAGGTATATTATCTAATTGTGAGCAGTATTAATAACAAATTAAAACAATGTCAAATAAGATTTTTTAACTGATAAAAGTGTCAATATTGTTGCATAGTTTTTACAAAAAGGCAAATTATATTCTTATCATTTAAGAAAGTGCTGTTCATTAAAAAATCGACAAATAATGTCGATTTTTTAATGGCTTAATGCAATCTTTTATTTTTTTAATTTATCTCTTATTGTATAATCAAAATATGATATATTTGTAAATACAGTAAAATCGTAATTGTAAATATGATAATAAAATTTTAAAAAGCATTCAATTGAATAATATGCGAGAGGAAAAATACAGTGTTTTCATGTTTAAAATCTGCCTGATCAGATAAAAAATTTTTAAAAGAAGTTTTCAAATTAATGATTCCTGGAGTTTTACAAGGTTTTTTTATTGCATTAGGTAATTTGATTGTTATTTTTATTTTGGGAATTATTACAAAAGATAACGCAACAGAAATAGTGGCAGCCGTTTCTTTATCTGCCCAATTATTTTCCCTATGTTTATTTGTTGTAACGGGAATTTCTGTTGTTGGTAATATATTTGCAGGACAATTTATTGGTCAAAAAAATATGGATATGGTTCAACAAACAACAAGATGAAAAGTAATTATGTGTGTTGGTGTATCATTTATTTTTATAATTTTAATTTGTGCAATTTCGCCACCCAGAATTTTGTCATTTTTAGATGGTGGCGGTTCTGGTCAAACAAATACCGCATTATTAAATAAATATGGGGCGCAATATACCTGAATTTCATTACCGACTTATTTTTTAATTGCCATTATTATTCCTTTTATTTATACATTAAACGTAAATAAAAAAGCCCATATAGCATTGATATTTTCAACTATTGCCATATTTATTGATTTAATTTGTGATGTTTTGCTAGGAATTTGTGCAACAAATTCAATAGTTCCTGCTACAATGGGAAAATTAAATATTGATACAGCACAAGCGATGGCAATAGGAACTAATATGGGTAGAATAACAGAATTTATGATTTATGTTGTGTATTTTTTAATTAAAAAACCTGAATATTTATTTGGCAAAAAATGATGTTATGTTTCAGATTATATTTGAAGGAAATGTTGTAAAACTGCTGCATTATTAGTTCCTGGAGAATTATTGTACCAAGTTTATGTCATTATTCAATCAATAATAATAGGTCATATTGGTGGTGATCCAGGTTCAAGAACAGACAAAAATCAAACTGCTGTAAATCTTGCTGGGGTTAATGTGGTTTTAACGATTATGGAATTATTTTGAAGCATTTTGCAAGGATTTTACATTGTTGTACCTATATTCATATCACAATATTTGGGCACAGATCAAATAAAAAAAGCAAAAGATAATGCTAAAAAAATTGTGGGAATTTCAATTGTGTTATCTTTTATTTTAGGTTTAGTAGTTATTTCGCTATCTTTTTGAGTACCAGATATAGTATTTTCAAATTTGGACAAAAATGCAAAAATTATTGCTAAATATTATCTAATTGGAGTAGGAATAAATGCAATGCTTTATATGCTGTCATTTCAAATTATTGTTATTTTAAGAGCAGGGCCTGGGCAATTATTGCCAACTCTCTCAGACCAATTACCGTTTTATTTATTTTGATTACCCATGCTAGTTATTTTACTTTTATACACCAATTTAGAAGTTAAATGGATAATGATAATTGTGTGTTCAACGGGAATTTTTCAAATTACTACAGCCACTTTATTATTTAAATATTCAAATTGAGCACAAAATATAACCAACATAAATATGAAAAATGAGAAAAAGAAAAACATTATCAATAATTAATTATTTCAACCAAAAATAAAATAGAAAGAATAATTTTAGATGAAAGATTTTAAGAAACTAATTAAGCAAAAATATTGTGCTATATGTAAGAATGATTTTTTATTAGATAATAGAGAAACTATTTTTACAAAATGAAAGATTCATAAAAAATGTGTTTGAAAACTGATTTTAGTTATTATGGGATTATTAATTGCAGTTATAGGCATAATTTTTGCGATTGTATTTTGATTTTTTTCTTTTAAACATTAGTTAATTTGTGTTTATTTGATTCAACTAAAGTTATTTTTATTTTTTTATAAATTGTTATTAATTGCTATATAATATACATGCTTACAAACTTAGCCCCGGAAAGTCTAAGGAGAAATAAGTATGAGACAAACAACACTTATCAAGATGTCAGAAATTGACAAAAAATGATATATAATTGATGCTCAGGGATTAACAATGGGACGTATGGCAACTCAAGTAGCTGTACTTTTAAGAGGTAAACATAAACCAAATTTTACACCGAATATTAATAATGGTGATCATGTTATTATTATTAATGCAGATAAAGTAGAATTTACAGGTAAAAAAGAAAGTAAAAAATTATACTTTCATCATACTCTTTATCCTGGCGGACTACGTCAACGTAATGTGGCCACACAACGTAGTTTGAATTCAACAAAAATGGTTGAACATGCAGTTAGATTAATGTTGCCTAAAAATGTTCAAGGTTCTTCACAATTTAGAGCTTTACATGTTTATGCAGATTCTACACATCCACATCAAGCACAAAATCCAGTAGAATATAAAATCATTAAAAAAGGAGAAATCAAATAATGGTTGTTAAAAAAAATTCATCAACAGTAATGTATCGTGGAACAGGAAGACGTAAATCTTCAACGGCACAAGTTATTTTGATGCCAGGTAGCGGACAAATAACAGTTAACGGATTACCAGCATTAGATTTTTTCCCTTATGCTACATTAGTGCAAGATATGGAACAAGGATTAGTTGCAACTGGAACGAAATCAGATTTTGATATTCGTGTTCAAGTTCGCGGTGGAGGATTTTCAGGTCAAGCTGGAGCTGCTCGTTTAGGAATAGCTCGTGCTTTACTAGAAGTTACTGCAGATTTTAGAACTCAATTAAGAGCATTGGGTCTATTGACACGTGATGCGCGAATTAAAGAGCGTAAAAAATATGGTTTACGCGGTGCACGTCGCGCTCCACAATACTCAAAACGTTAGTTATATATTTTTGATATTTAAAATCAAGTCTTGGACTTGATTTTTTATTTTTTAATTGATATTTGGGTTGCAATATTTTGAAAAGACACCATGAGTAGTAGACAAAATATAAGCTTCTTTTTTATGATATAATAGTAGTATTGAGGTGATAATATGGCTTTGATTAAATCAACAGAAGGAGCTCACTATCCATCTTTATTTGGTAAATTCATGTTAACTGCATTTCAAGATCAAGTTTCCGGTTCTCAGATTCCAGTTTTATATAAAAATAATATAAATAATTCACAAAATTTATTAGTTCGCATTCAATCAAAATGTATTGGGGATGTATTTTCTGCATATAGATGTGATTGTAGGGAACAATTAGAAATGTCACTTGCACAAATTGAAAAAGAACAAATTGGAATGCTTATCTATTTAGATCAAGAAGGCAGAGGGATTGGTTTATCGAATGAAATTTTGGCATGAGAACTGCAAGATCACAGTAACCAAGATACTGTACAAGCAAATGCAACTCTAAATTTGCCAACTGACTTACGTGCATATAATGCTGTGAAAGAAATTTTGCAATATTATAATATAAAATCAATAAGATTAATGACAAACAATCCGGCAAAGGTAAATGCCATTAAACAGTTAGGTATAAATATTTCAAGTATTATGCCTGTTGTAGCAACTGCAAATGAACACAATTTTAAATTTATGGAAACACTTCGTGTAAAACTAAAACATAAGTTATAATTTACTTGTACGATTTGAAAGGAGCTTCAAACATGCAAATGCCAAAAATACTAGATGGTAATGGTAAAGAATTGTTTATTGATTTCTTTTTTTTGCGTCAGAGTTACAAAGATCAATTAGATAGATTAGATTTTGAAATAAAAAATTTAAATATTAAAACACTAAAAAATTATTCAGATTTGGATAATTTATTTAGAAATAGATTTTTAGAAAAAGTGTTTATATGTTTAGTTTCAGGTGATGCAAACATAAAAAATAAACGCAATTTTTTTAATACTATTATTAGAATTCAATTCACAAAAATAGATCAAGATGCTTTTCCGGAAGGATTGATGCTAGGACTAACTGGAGATATTGATCCAGAACAAAATGTTTTAAATGTTAAAAGTTTTTTTTTAACACGTCAAAAAGCAATACCATTACCATTTGAAACATTAATAAATAATATTAAATCACAATCATTTAATTTAAAAAATTTTTCAAAAGAAGAATTAGCAAGAAGAAATATAATAAATTCAGATTCAATAGACAAGATAGGAATAATGTTATCTGGATTTGAAGAAGAAAAATCAAAATGAATGAATTATATTAATTTTAAAAATGATTTATCACAGTTGAGAAAAAATAATTCGATTCCTTATTTTTTAAATAAATATTATGATGATGTCTTGAGAATAGAAATTAAAAATATCAAAAAAGAATATGTACAAATTTTTAAGGAAAATTTAATTGCAAAATCTAATACAATGATATATTTGAAATCAAATTTTGAAGAGCAACTTGATAATTTTTCAATTCCATTTGAAAAAGTGTCAATAATTTCTTTAAACGCCGTTATACTGAAAGAAGATAAAAATATTAAAGAGCTTTTAAAATTGGGTGCTCTTTCAATGAACCCAATGTCTATGAATAAAAATATTACATCTCTTTCAGAATTAAAAGCTAAACCAATTTTGGCTATGCAAGTAATTTTTTCCGAAGATAAAACTCAATATAATTCGATTAATTTATCAGAATATATAACAACAAATAAAAATGAATTTTTATTTGTGGATTTCTGAAGACAACAATCAAATTTCATTTTAGGAAACATGCCAAAGGAAAATGATATTTCTAAACAACAATGATTGAAAGATTCAAAAATAAAGATAATTTGATTTGAGATATCCGATGATTTTGATGAAAATATTTTAGATGATTACACTTTAGAAGGTTTAAACGCTGGCTATTTAACAGTAACAAATATTGGTGATGATATATTAATAGATAGAAATGCAAAAATATTAACGAGAATTTCTAATGGACACGTAAAAAATCCGTATCTTGCAAATTATTTGTTTAATACTAGTTTGATTGATGTAAACGATAATAATGCTTTAGATAAATTAAATATAGATTTCCATTTTAATTTAAATGAGATACAACAGTTAGCAGTTAGAAAAGCTTTGTCATCAAAAGATATATTTTTATTGCAGGGTCCTCCGGGTACTGGTAAAACTCAAGTTATTTCAGAAATTTCATATCAGCTCATTAAGATGGGAAAAAAAGTTTTGATTTCATCACAAAATCATGAAGCTATTGACAATGTTATAGAACGATTGCCATTGGAACCAGACCTTATAAAAATTAGAATATTAAGTGAATTTAAAAAACAAAAAAATAAGTTTCAAGAATTTTCACCTGAACGTTTGACATATAATTATTATCGTTCAATAAAAAAAATTATTGATGAAAATTTAAGTGAGGCAAGTGAAATATTTAAAGATGCGGTTTCAGAAGTTTCTCACTTAGATAAATTTAATGCAGATTTTTTGTCAATGCAGAATGTTAGAAATTTATTAATAAAATATAATGATGAATTAAAGAAAATTAATGACGCTATTTTAAATATAAAAAATATCGAAAATGATGTAATAGCTGAAAACAATTTAATTATGGAAGAAATATATAATTTAGAAAATTTAATGTGAGTATTTTCAAATTATAATTTTGAAATGGGTATTATCAATAATGATCTTGTAAAAGAAATTCTTGTAAAAAATACACCCCAAGATTTTCATAATTTATCTATAAAATTACTTAAAGAAAATTATAGAAATGATAATTTATTAATAACTTTTAAATTAATGGAAGCGTATTTTTATAAAAATAATGATAATTACAAAAAATTTAAAAAGTTGAAGTTCAAAAAAAATTTACAAGAAAATGTGGAAGATGATGATGAAATAAATTTTGAATTAATTGAGTCAGAAAATTTTTTAGAAAATGATGCAGATTATGTAATTTTTAAAAATGCAACAATTAAAATTTTGAATTTAATTAAAATTACAATTAATAGCCTGAAACAAAAAAACATTTCATCAAAAAATACTAAGAATGAAATTAACGAATTGGAAATTAAGAAAAACGAAATAGAAAAATCAATTTCTGATTTGAAAAAAAATTCTATAATCTCTTTAAAAAATATACAAGAACAATTAGATGAATATAATTTTAGATATAGAACAAATTTTAATTTAGGTGATGAAGATCTTTTAATTGATTTGCAAAACAATCTAGATGAATTTGAAAAATTGAAAAATCAATTCATAGAAAAACAAAATTTATTAAAGCCAATATTTAAAAATATAGATTTTTTTTTACAAGAACGTTATAAAATAGCAGATGATTTTATAAGTTCTGATAAATTTAGTTCAAATATGAAAATAGATTCAAAAAGATATAATAATGAAATGTTAAATGAAATGGCGAATTTATTTGCATTCACTTTAACAAGTAAAACACGTTTTGATTACAAAAATAAAATTGAAGAGCAATTAGGAATTTCAGATTTAAATTTAGATTTTTTGGATGTAGATACTGTAATTATAGATGAGGCATCAAAAGCAACGATGTTAGAATTGATAATGCCGCTAGTTTTTGGAAGAAATTTAATATTAGTTGGAGATTATAGACAATTACCACCAATTTTTGGAATTAGACCAGAAGAAGTAGAAATAGTAAATGAGGCAAAAAATTTAAATTATGATTTTGAAGAATTTGAATCATTATTAACTAATTCTGTATTTAAATGATTAATTGTCAACGCAAATGATTCAATAAAAGAAATGCTGAAAATTCAATATAGAAGTTCGCAACAAATTATGGAAATTGTTAATTTCTTTTATGGTGGTGAATTGACAATGGACTCTTCAAATGAAATCAATAAACAGCATTTTTTGGATATTAGATCTTCAATAAACAATCAAATTATTACACCAGAAAATTCTGTTTATTGAATTGATTCATCAAAAAATAAAAATGATGAATTTGTTTTTGAAGGTAATGATGAAAATTCCACTAGTATTTTTAATCAAAATGAAATTGATATAACAATAGAACTTATCAAAAAAATAAATAATTCTTTAGAAAATTCAAATCATTTTGCAAAGCCAACATTGGCAATAATTTCTTTCTATAAATTACATGTTTGAAAAATAAGAAAAGAATTTTCAAGAATCAAAAAAGAAATTAAAAACATTAATATAATTATAAATACAGTTGATGATTTTCAAGGTAAGGAAGCTGAATTTGTTATTGTTAATATGGTCAGAAATCCAAAAAAATTATCAAATTCAAGTAGAGAATTTATAAAAAAATATGAAAGAATTAATGTAGCATTTTCTAGAGCTCAAAAATTATTAATAATTGTCGGTTCCGAAAGGGCGGTTGCAAACGTTAAAGTGGAAATTCCAAATATTAATGATCCGTCATTGATAGATACATTTGCAATATATGACGATATAATTTCAAGAATTAAACATTGAAATTCATTTTTAATCACAAAAGATATATTTGAATAGAGGCAAAATAATGAAAATTGATAAAGTAAAATTAGGTATTAAACTGCAAATTTTGCCTATTTTAATTACTTATGTTACAACAAGACATCCAAGTTTTTTTGAATATCTCATAATTGAAATTATTTTGAATCATCCAGATAAAAATAAAAAAATAATAGATATTTTAAGAGATGATTTTAAAATATCTAAAATCATCATTTTTGATAGAGTAATAAGAAATTTATTATTTAATAAAGTTATTAATTACAATGAAGTTGCTTCATTGACAAACAAGGCAAAAGGAATATATTCTCCATTGAGTTCATTTAATATATCTGCTCAAATTGTTGATTCGTTTAAAGAAAAAAAATACACAATTTCTGTTACGACAAAAAATAAAAATGCCTATCTTATTTATAATCCAATTAATAAAGAAATTACAATGTCATTAAAGGATTTGAAGACTAATCATTTACAAAAATATTCAATTGGGTATTTAATTGAATCAAAATTGGTAGATAATTTAAATCAACAGATAATAATTAATCAAATAAATATATTGATAAAAAATAATGAAGATATTTTTGGTGGCGATTCAAAAATAGTAGATGCCTCAATATCAAATTTATCAATAAATAAAAATAATAACATTACTATTGCAAAATTTTCAACGCAAATTACAGATATTATAGATGCAAATTTAGAAGTTTTCACAAATAAACTTCCAATAATAACAACAGATGATGCTAAAACTAATGAATATATAAATAATAACCGTGAATTAATTACTGAAATTTCTATTAAATTAGTGGAAAAATATAATTTATTTGTTGAAAGTGATTTTGCATCTAAAAGAGGTAATTATGATATAACATCATATTCTGATTTAGCTCTAACATTAAACGATATTTCAAATACACTAGATTCTGATATTTTATTTATAAATAATGACGATGTAATATCAATTGAAAGAATTCTAAAAAATTATAATATAGTTAAAAATATTAATTATATAATTATTTACAATTCTAAAGTTAATAATAAGCGTTTTGATTTTGACAATAATAGGACAATAATTTATTTAAATAATATCAATGATAAAATCTTTAATTTAATCACATTAGGTTATTTGACAAACAAAAATAAATTAAATGCATATGGTTTATTAGAAAATCAATTGAGAATGCTAAATTTAAAAACAAATCTATTTTTCGAAATAAAAGATTCAACAAATATAGATTTATCATTGTTATTATCACAACTAATAGATGAAATAACAGAAAGCTTTTATTCGATATTGGATCAAAAAGCTTATGACAAAGTAATTCATTTTTATCAATTAATGATGAGAGTAAACAAAGAAAATGAATTAGATTTAATGATTGAAAATTATTTGAAAAAAAATATATCCAATTCTAATGAATATAATTTATTAAGAGAAGGTATAAATAGAAATGGATCTTCAATTTTATTGAATAAAATAGAGATCATTTTAACAAAAATAGGTTTCGAAATAATTCAAAAAGATAATGCAAATGAAATAGTTAAATTTTTTGAAAATTACAAATTTACAGATTCAGAAAATATTATTTTACTTTCAAAAAAGGCAAAAACATTGTTTAATTTTGAACAAGTCTTTAAAATAGCGAATTCATTGCAAATTAATGGAATGCATTCATGAAGGAAAAATTTATTTAATTGTTCATCAATATTATTAGAATATTTTAATAACAGTTTAAATCCTGGTGAATTCCATAATTATGTATCAAAATCAAAAGTATATAATAATTTAATTAATTTCTGTGATAAATTTGGTTTAATGTATAAAATGTTATTGTTGAAACAATTTGATGAGGCAAGAAAACAGTTCAATGAAGTATATGAACAATGTAATTTATTATTTGAATTAATTCCAGAACAAATACAGGGGGAAAAACGTTTTCTAATTTCTTTATGAAACATTATGTCTCTGTATTATAAACAGATAAGTGAGATAATGTATAAACGTATTGAGACAAAAACCAACAATTCAAATAAATTTTTGGGAGCTTTTAAAATATTAAATAATATCGCAAAATTAACAAATGAATTAAAAAAATATGTACCTGAAAAATTTTCAACAATGCAAGTAGAGTTTTTATATCAATTAGCAATAATGGAAGAAAAAACTGTTAATATTGCAAATAAAATTATTTCATCACAAAAAATAAATTTAATAGATCAATTAAAATTAGCATATGGAAATTATGAAAAAATTCCAGAAGAGCAATTAAATAAAATTATATCTGATATTTAATTTGAAAGGGCAAACAATGAGTAAAACAGCAAGAGAAGTTTTGATGGACTATCAAAGAAGTGTAAATCATATAACAAGAGATATTAATTTATTAAGAGAAACAATATTAAAAATTATTTCAGAATGTAAAGAAATAGATAATTCTAAACTTTCTGTAAATGAATTAGAACAATTACTTATAGAATTAAATCTTTTTGATAAAGAAATTAATGAAAAGGCATATGATAAGAAAATTCCAAGTGACACTCATATTGCTGTTGAAACTTTCAAGGAAATAAATAATTATTTGCAAAGAAAAGTGGATGATATTTTAAATATAAAAGTAAAGGCACAAGAAATAAGGAAAAATGTTTTAGCAAAGGAACGTGAGTTAATCTTAAAAAAATATAATGATATATCTTTGAATAATTTCAAAAATATATTTGAAAAAATAATTCTAGAATTTAAGAATTTGAATCAAAAAAATATTGCACAATTATTTTTTGATCAAAATATGAGTAAATTAATAAATATGAATACAAATGAAATAATGTATGAATTAAATGAGTTTATAAAAAATCAAGAGGCAAAGGATTCAGCAGAAAATATTGTTAAAGAATTAGTAAATAACTATAAAGATGATTCAGATTCTGTAAATTTAATTAAAAATGAGGCATTAACTTTTGTTAAAAAAATTTCATCAGATAATTTTTCAATGTCATATAAAGAATTCATTAAAGAAACAGAGAAAAAAATAACAGATGAAGAAATTAGAAAAGATATAGTTAGAAAAATAATTATTTCAATTAGAAATTTAGGTTTTAATGTTGAAAGAGAGAATGTTTTAAAATCACAAGATGGTAATAACATAATAATTCGCGGTGAAAAAATTACTGGAGAAACAGCAACATTTAAGGTAAATTTAGATGGTTCATATATTTATGATTTTGATGGCTATGAAGAACACGAACATGATAAAGATAGCGATGCATTTATACAAAAATTGCGTGATTTTGGTTTGGGAACATCAAATGAATTTGAAAAAGTATATAGACAACCCACATTTAAAAATAAGAATGCTTCTGCTAAAATATTAAAGAATAACAAAAATACAAAAAAGAATTAAGGTGTATTTATGGATAACAAAGATAATGTTTTTAGTCAAATAAAAAATTTATTAGGAATAAAGAAAGCATTAATAATTGATGGCAATGTTGATGATATTTATTATTCAGACAGTGGATATGAAAATATTGAAAAAAAAATATATGAACTTTCAAAAGAGAAAAAATTTGATGATGTATTTTTATGAGATAAGGTTGATGGTTTGCATTTAGGAAATCGTTCAAATTTAGTTTTAAATAGTGAATCAAATAAAAATGTAGTAGAAAATTCATCCACGTATGATGATGTAGCAGATTTATTTGATTCAAATAATGATTCTTCGATGCAACAACAATCTGCAGATAAAGACATTAATTTTAAAAATCCTCTTAATTTTTTTGCGTTATTAAAAAGAAATTTAAATACAGAAATAAATAAAAAGTTATTATTCATAGTTGATTATACGGATTTTGTATTTTCAGACATGCAATTATCAGATGATGATAGAAACTCATTAACTTTTTTTGCCAAATCATTAAAAGAAGGCAAATTTAGAATGACGAATGTAGCTAAATTATCAAGTACAGTTATTTTTATTACAAAACAAATTACACAATTACCACCCGCAATGTATTTAAACAATCCGGAAATATTTACAATTACAATACCAAAGCCAGATCGAAATGCAAGAAAAGCATTTATGAATACAATTAAAAATCAATTTCTTATTCCAGAAACACAATCAGAATCACAAATGCAAAAAATTTATGATTCACTAGATGGATGAACATTAAAAGAGATAACACATTTAATTAAATTTTCAGCCAATTTAGGACAAATGCATTCTTTTGAGAAATTGCTTAATAAATTTTTATATGGAGATCATCAATCGCCATGAGAAGACTTAGACTATTCTAGACTAAATAAAGTAGAACAAGATTTAAAAGAAAAAATCATTGGTCAAGATGAAGCTGTTTCGAAAGTTGCCAAAATTATTTATAAAGCCTATACTGGTTTAACTGGAATAGCATATTCAAGCAAAAGAACAAAACCAAAAGGAACACTGTTTTTTGTAGGTCCAACTGGTGTTGGTAAAACAGAATTAGCAAAAGCTATTGCTAAATTTGTTTTTGGTGATGAATCAAATCTTATTAGATTTGATATGTCTGAATACTCACAATCAAATAGTGACCAAAAATTAATTGGTGCACCTCCTGGATATGTTGGTTTTGAAGGCGGAGGACAATTGACTAATGCAATCAAAGAAAAGCCCTTCTCTGTTATTTTATTTGACGAAATTGAAAAAGCAGATTCATCTATTTTTGATAAATTCTTGCAAATATTAGAAGATGGAAGATTAACAGACAATACAGGTCAGACTGTTTCTTTTAGTGAATCGTTTATTATTTTTACATCTAATTTAGGAGCTGCTCAAATTAATCCAAATTCAAATAATTCTGATGTCCATAAACAATTTATAGATTTTGTTGAAAATTATTTTACAAATACATTAAACAGACCAGAAATTTTAGGACGTTTTGGAAATAATATAGTGCCATTTAATTTTATTCGTGATAATAATTTAAAAGCTAAAATTATTCAACAAAAACTAAAACCAATAATTTCAATGGTTTATGAGAAATATCGTGTCAAATTGAAAATAAATATTGATAGTGCATTTATTTCGTTGATTTTAAAAGATGTTAATGATCAACGTGGAGGTCGAGATATTTTAAATGCTTTAGAAAAAAATTTTGTTGATGAATTATCTGTTTTCATTTTTGATAATTTGCCTCGTTTAAAACAAGGCAATCAAATTTTAATCAATGCAATAAATAATCAAATGAATTTTCAATTAGATGAATCAAACAATTAATGGCAAATTTAAATATTAATAAATTTATTGAGAAATCAGAAGTCGAGGGCCCAGGCAATAGATTTGTTATCTGATTTCAAGGTTGTACAATTAATTGTTTTGGATGCTGTAATCAAGAATTAGTTCCATTAGAAAAAAAAATGTTTATGTCTGTAGATATTCTTGTTGAAAAAATTCTTATTTCAAAAAAAATGTATAACCTAGAAGGAATAACGATAATTGGTGGTGAACCTTTTTTACAACCAGACGGATTAGAAGAGTTAGTAATTAAGTGTCAAGAATATGAATTATCTGTAATATGTTTTACAGGTTTTACATTTGAAGTATTAGAAAATCATTATTGACAAATTTTGAGTCAAATAGATATTTTGATAGATGGACCGTTTATATTATCAAAACTTGATAAAAAAAGACGTTTGATTGGTTCAACAAATCAAAGAGTAATTAAAATTACAGATAAATATAAGGAATCCAATTATTTTGATGAGCAAAATCAAGAATTAGAAATTTTTGTTGAAAATGGTTTTATAAATATTAATGGTGATGGTGTTTTAACGGAAAATTCGATTGGAATTAATAAATTTAAAGTAAATGATGAACACAAATAGTATTTTATATATATAATTATTTTATTGAGAGGATATATAAAAATATGGCAGAATTTAATCCAACCCCGACAAATATAGAAGAAAACGTACATTCAAGTTTTTTTGGAAAGTTCTTTGTTTATTTTTGATTTATATTGATAATTCCTATTTTCATTTACATTGGAACTAGAAATAATTTAATAAGAAATAGAGAAAAAATAGAAGAAACAGCATCAGGTATAGATGTGCAATTAAAAAAAAGAGTAGATATGTTGACTAAATTAGTTGATTCAACTAAACAATATATGAATTATGAAAAATCAACATTAGAATCAATTGTTGCATTAAGAAGTAAAAGTTCATCTTTAAAAGCAAATAATTTTGAAGAATTAAATGATTCAATCTCAAACCAAGTTGGCAAAATTAATGTATTACTAGAAAACTATCCAGATTTAAAGGTAAATACTACTGTTGTTGAATTGCAAAAAGGTATTAAAGATTGCGAAGATAATATTTCGGCTGCAAGAAGATTTTATAATTCATCTGTACGTAGTTTTAATTCAACAATAAAAACTTGGCCATCAAGCGTTGCAGCATCAGCTCTAAAAATGCACACTTATTTATATTTTGAATCATCAGATCAAGACAGACAAGATGTTAAAATTGATTTATCATAGGCAAATTTTATGGACAAAAAATGAAAAGAAGAAGTTAAATTACAATTAGATAATGTTTTATCGAAATATTCTAAAAAATCATTAAACTTTGTATCACTTTCAAAGCAATGAAATATACAAATTACTATTTATATTATTGTTGCGATAATTTTTATAGCCTTGGCATTTGAAGTATTTGCACAAATTATGGGAATTGCAGGAGTTATTCTTGGTTTAGTTATTTTTTTTGTATTCATAATTACAGCTATAGTTATGACGTCTATTACCATAAAAACAAAAAAAATAAAGAAAAAAATTTTGACTGAAATTAACGTTAATGATATTTATAAAAATGCTTTTGAAGAAGAAAGTGATAATAAAATTATTGTAACATCAATTTCAAAAAATTTTGATGTGCCTATTTTATCGTTATTACCAACAGTAGGAAAAAATTATAATGATATTATAATAAATATGGAAATAAGAGGAATTAAATATTCGCTTGGCTCTGTTACAAATTGTGTAACAACTACATACGTAGATTCAAAAGGACGTACTATAACAAGAACTACTTTTACTAGATACCCATTTTTAACAATAGAACTCAACGAATCATTAAATATTGAGACCACAATCAAAAGCCTAAAAAAACCATTTTTAGGTATTTTTAAACATAAAGATAATACAGAATTAGAATCAATGGATTTTGAAAAAATGTACTTTGTAAATGCAAACGATCAAATAGCAATACGTAAATTATTAACACCAAAAATTATGGCTGATTTAATAGATGAAGGAAGCAAAAGACCCATTCCAAAATTATTTATAAAAAATAATTTCTTAACTTTTTCATTTCCAGAATACATTGTTGATTCACTAAAAGCACCAAATGGTATTTTTACAGTACTTAACTTTACAAATAAAATAGATAAAATGTTTGATGAAATTTGTGATAAGATTTTGGGTGATTTTCAAACATTTAAAAATTATAAGCGTTGATTTAATATTTATCAGATAGAAACATAAATTTATTATTAAATAATTAATTTCTAATATTATCCTGAAATCTTACAATTAATAAAAATCAATTATTAATACATTTAATTTCAATAGTTTTTTCAAAACTATTGAAATATTATTATTCATAATGTATAGTAATTATTGGTTTCGGAGCATAGCTCAGCTGGTTAGAGCGCACCCCTGATAAGGGTGAGGTCGGTGGTTCAAGTCCACTTGTTCCGACCATTTTTATTATTAAAAGCAGCAGTATATGCTGTTTTTTTATTTTCTCATCTAGTTTTAATTTTCCAATAAATACTTATTTTTGGAATTTTTTTAAAAAATTAAGTATACTATTTCTGGGAGGATAAAAAAATGGAAGTAAATTTTAATTCAAAAGCAATACTTATTGACATTGATGTTAAAAATCAATATGAAGCTTTTGAAAAAATTGCAAAAATAGCGAATAAACTTAATTATATTAACGATGAGAAGTTATTAATAGATGGTTTTCTAGCACGTGAACATGAATCTACAACTGGATTTGAAGATGGAATTGCAATTCCACATGCCAGAATTTCGGCAATAAAAAAAGCCGCAATAATATTTGCGCGTTTTAAAGCACCAATTGAATGAAATTCATTGGATGGTGATAAAACTCAAGTGGCTGTTGCATTATTAATACCAGAAAATGAATCTGATAAAGGATATTTAGATGTATTAGCAAATTTATCTCGTAAATTATTGGATAAATCATTTAGAGATTTTCTGAAAAAAGAGCAAGATCCACAAAAATTAATTGATGCAATGAAAGAAGAAAAAACAGAAATTTTTTCAAATGTTTCAATGAATAGTAACGCTATTAAAATTGTCGCTGTATCTGCATGTGCAACAGGAGTTGCGCATACATATATGGCAAGAGACAGTTTAATAAATGCAGGAAATGAATTGAATTGAGAGGTTAATGTAGAAACACAAGGACAAAAAGGTCAGGAATTTAAATTAACACAAAAACAAATTGATGAAGCAAATGTAGTTATTTTAGCAGCTGATATTGTAATTGAAAAGGATCGCTTCGTTGGTAAAAAAATTTACCAATTGGGAACAAAACAAGTAATGGCAGATCCAAAAGGAGCTCTTCAAAAAGCTTTAGCAAAAGGACAGATATTAGCATCATTAGATGGCGATGTAAATGCATTTGATGTTAAGTCGGGTTCAAATATTGTCAAACATATAATGAGTGGAGTATCTTATATGATTCCATTTATTGTATTTGCGGGTATTACCTTTGCGGTTGTTACTGGTTTAGGTAAATTAATTTTTAATGAAAAACAATTAGATTATTCTGGTAGTTTTAGTTGAAAAACAATGGATTATATTCAAGCAATTTCAAGCGGGGCTGGCGATCCAATAACATTACATGGTTTTGGTATTGGATTTATGTGAACATTAAATAAATTTGCAGGTATTGGATTTACAGTCATGATGCCTATAATGGGTGCATATATTGCATATTCTGTTGCCGGAAGAAGCGCAATTGCACCAGCATTTATTTGTACATTTATGGCAAATGATCCAACAATGTGAATGACATGAGGTCCATTTGCACATTTTGGACCAGATGATCAAAATTTAATGAAAGGTTTATCAATTTTCGGAGCATTATTATTTGGCTTTTCTGCCGGATATTTAGTGAAATGAATCAATACAAAATGAAAAATAAATAAATATATTCAACCCATTATGCCAATTATTATAATTCCTTTATTTGTTACTTTATTTTTAGGATTAGTTTACATGCTTTTATTAGGTAATATTTTTGGGATAGCAATAGGATATCTATATTACGGAATTAATTGAATTGAAAATTCAAAAATAGGTATGGCAGCAGTCGGACTGCTACTTGGATTAATAGCTGGAATTGATATGGGTGGACCAATAAACAAAATTGCTTCATTTTCAGCAACAGCATTAATTTATGAAGATGCAGGACATGCAATGGGAGCTGCAGCTGCAGCATTTGCAATAGCACCATTAGGTGCTGGAATTGCTACATTGGTTTTTAAAAATAAATTTGAACAAGACAAACCATTAGGTATTAATGCTGTTATTTTGGGATTTATGGGCATCTCAGAAGGCGCAATACCATTTGCTATAAAATACACATGAGCAGCTATTGTACCAAATATTATCTGTTCTGGAATAGCTGGTATGTGCGCTGGTTTATTTGATGTATCTGGGTGAGTAGGTGCCTGAGGTGGTCCTATTATTGCCATATTTGGTGGAGTTTCATCTGGTGGATGAGATATAAATTATATTGGTATTTTGTGGTATTTAATTGCAATTGCAATTGGTACTGCATGTCATGTAGTTTTATTTAGAATATTTGTTGAAATTCGTGATAATCGTGGTAAAAAAATTACCAAAGATCAATTTAAAGCAATGTTCAAAAGAAATACAACAAAAATTGCAAAAGCTTAAAATTGAATCTATATAAAAATAAAAAACTTGTTAAATTATCTTTTAACAAGTTTTTTATTTTTGAAAATTTTATCAATTAATATAAATATTTTTTAATTAATTTATAATTTATTATAAGATTAGGGCATTATGAATGAAAGGCAATGACATGGATTTAAAAGTTAAAAAACCAAACATTTTTTTTGCATCAAAAAATTGATATAAAATTGCATTGCCAATTATCATTTGAGCAGTTTTTCAAGAAATAATAATGCAGGCAACAGATATAATAGATAATATTTTTGTAAATTATGTAAATGATGTTGATGGATTAGCAGAATTGCATAATATGATTGAAAATTCTGGTTGATTAAATATATCACATTCAACATTATCTGAACTAGGACTTGGTGGCTATTATGGAAATGCCATGAACTATAATGCGGGTCAATTATCTGTTAATGGAACATCAGCATCAAACCAAATATATACAATTATGTTTGCGTCAATGTCTGGTTTTTGTTATGGAGCTGGAATTTATTCTGCACAGTATTTTGGCGCAGGTAAATATGAAAAATTAAGAGAAGTTACGGCAATTAAAATTTATATTACAATTACAATTGGATGTATTTTTGCTTTACTAGCTTTACCAAACATAACTGAAGTTTTAATTGGATTTACAACAAATAATAAAATTATAGAAAAGCCAGATTTTATTTTGTCATCTACATCAAGTGAAAATGAGATAAGACAATGATTTGCATATATTCAATCAAAAGCTGCGAATATATCAACAAATATAGGATCTGATTATTATCGAATAATTTCCTCATCATATATTTTTTTGGCCATTAATGAATCATTAATTACTTCACTAAGGGATACTAAACGACCATTTTTTTCATTTTGAATGTCTGTTATTGCATTAATTACAAATGGAATATTAAATGTCTTTCTAACAGCACCAAATTTCTTAGGTAATTTTAAAGGCTTGGGTGTAGAGGGTTGTGCAATTGCTACATACTCTTCTAGAATTTTACAATTAATTTTTGTAATTTCTTTATGTTTAATTAAGCGATTTGAATTTTTGCCACATAAAGAATCATGATTAGTTTCTAGGTATATTTCAAAAAAAATTTTTTCAAAAGCATTACCAATATTATTGAATGAAATTTTATTTTCTGTTGGAGTGGTAATGCAAGTTAAAATGAGATCAATGTATTCTGTAGAATCTTTAACGGCAAATGCAATGTTCTCAACTGTGCAAGGGTTAATATTTTTTCCTTTATACCATGGTTTTTCTGCTGGTGTTTCTATATTCGTTGGAAATGAATTGGGCGCAAATAGGATGGATGTCGCCAAAACTAATGCACATTATTTATTAACATTAGGCTTAATTACAGGTATTATAGCTGGTTGAACTTTTGCAGGAATTTCGTATTTTATTCCTAATTTGCTATTTTCAAATTCAAATCCAGAAGCTAAAAGAATAGCTTTTTGATTTATGTTTATTTATGGGATTATTTATCCATTTATTATGGTTACAAATTGTTGTTATGCAACAATTAGAACTGGTGGTGCTGTTTGATCTGCATTGATAATGGATTCAGCATTTGTGTGAATTGTTCAAATTCCTGTTTTATCTGGTTTGATACTTGCACAAGTCAATAATTTAATCAAAATGGATATTGTGTATATTCAAATGCTTCTGATGAGTTCTGAAATTATTAAATTTATTTGAGCATTTATAGTTTATTCAAGAAAAAAATGAGTTCGAAATTTAACAATAGAAGAGCACACAAAAGAAATTAAAAAAATGCCTAATTAAAATATCTTGATAATTATTTTTTTCTGATGTGGGTACTGTAATATTTATGTGCATTTTTAGGGTATAATATATATAGAGTTTTTAGGAGGGTGTATGGAATTTTCACATAAGGCTATTGAAAAAAAATGACAACAATTTTGGGAGGAAAACAATACTTTCAAAACTACTAATAGTCATAATCAGAAAGCTTATATACTAGATATGTTTCCATATCCATCTGGGTCAGGTTTGCATGTAGGTCATCCGAAAGGTTATACAGCAACAGATATTTTTGCCCGTATGCGAAGACTGCAAGAATATGATGTTTTACATCCGATAGGATGAGATGCGTTTGGCTTACCAGCTGAACAATATGCATTAAAAACAGGCAATGATCCGCGCGAATTTACAGCTAAAAATATTGATATTTTTAGAAAACAATTGAAAAATCTAGGTTTTTCTTTTGATTATAATAAAGAAATAAATACTTCACATCCAAATTATTATAAAATCACTCAATGAATTTTTGAACAATTATATAAGAATAATTTAGCAGAAATTAAAGAAGTAGATGTAAATTGGTGCGAAGAATTAGGTACAGTTTTAGCAAATGAAGAAGTAATTATTGTTGATGGTAAAATGTTATCTGAAATTGGTTTGTTTCCCGTTGTAAAAAAACCAATGCGCCAATGAATTTTAAAAATAACTAAATATGCAGATAGACTGTTGGATGGTTTAGAAAATTTAGATTGACCAAATTCTTTAAAGGAATTGCAAAGAAATTGAATTGGTAAGTCAATTGGCGTTGAAATTATGTTTGATATAAAAAATAATAATAATAAATTAAATGTTTTTACAACAAGAGCAGATACAATTTATGGTGCAACATATATTGTACTTGCACCAGAGCATCCAGATGTTTTAAAAATTATTGAAGATGAATTTAAAAATAATATTTTAAGTTATATTGAAGAAACCAAAACAAAAACGGATTTGGAAAGACAAGATACAAAAAAAATAAAAACCGGTTCATTTACAGGACGTTATGCCATTAATCCAATTACAAAAGAAGAAATACCTATATATATTGCAGATTATGTCTTAAAAGATTATGGTTCTGGAGCAGTTATGGCTGTTCCTGCTCATGATGAAAGAGACTGAGAATTTGCAACAAAATATAATTTACCAAAGAAATTTGTTTTAGCTGCTAAAACAAATGATAAACCATTTATTGGTGAATCTATTCACATAAATTCCGAATTAGTAAATGGTTTAGAACGTGAAAAAGCTATCGAAGTTATTGCAAATTGATTAATTGCAAACAATAAAGGTAATTGAAAAACGAATTATAAATTAAGAGATTGATTATTTTCAAGACAAAGATTTTACGGAGAACCATTTCCAGTATTATTTTTAGAAGATGGATCAATAGCTTTAATTCCTGAATCAGAATTACCGTTGCAATTGCCACAAACAGATTATATTAAGCCATCTGGAACTGGAGAATCGCCATTAGCAAATGTAAGTGATTGAGTAAACACAACATACAACAATCTATCAGCAAAAAGAGAAACTAATACTATGCCTCAATGAGCTGGTTCTTGTTGATATTACTTAGCATATATATTAGCTGTTAAACCAAATGAATTTATAGATATTAAATCTGATGAAGCAATGAAATTGTTTAAAAAATGACTACCAGTAGATTTATATATCGGTGGTCAAGAACATGCTGTATTGCACTTGCTTTATGCAAGATTTTGACATCAAGTTTTATTTGATTTAAAAATAGTACCCACTCCAGAGCCATTTTATAAATTAATAAATCAAGGAATGATTTTAGGCCCAAACGGTGAAAAAATGTCAAAATCAAGAGGAAATGTAATTAACCCAGATGACATTGTTGCATCACATGGTGCAGACACATTAAGATTATATGAAGCGTTTATGGGTCCAATTGATGCAACATTACCTTGATCATATGATGGTTTAGATGGTTCACGTAAATGACTTGACCGTGTTTATCGATTTGTTACTAACAAAAAAATGATTGATATAAACGACGAAAGTTTAGATTTTGCGTACAATGAGATGGTATCTAAAGTAACAACTATGATAGAAACGATGCATTTTAATACAGCGATCTCACAATTAATGACTTTTATTAATATTGCAAATAAACATGAACAAATGTATAAAAAATATGTAGAAGGATTTATTATTATGTTATCTTGCTTTGCACCACATTTAGCTGAAGAATTATATTCAATTTTAGGACATAAAACTTCTGTTGCATTAGCAAAATGACCTAGTTTTGATGCTTCAAAAATAATAAAAAAATCTGTTACAATTGCTATTCAAATAAACGGTAAATTGAAAGCAACGATAGATGTTGATAAGACTACTCCAAAAGATGAATTGTTAAGACTTTCTAAAGAACAACCAAATATTATTTTAAATTTAAAAGGAAAAACTATTTTAAAAGAAATAGTTGTTATAGACAAAATAGTTAATTTCGTTGTTCAATAAAAATATTTTGAGAAAGTATTTAGAGGATTATTATAATGAGAAAGATTACTAAAAACCTTGTTACATTGATGTTTATAGTAGTATTATATTTCGGTTATTCTGCTTGATTAGGTCAAGAGGCGGCCGCACATTCCACTGAAGTTTGATATTCAATTTTAGACCCATTTAAAACTATTTTATTGGTTTCTTTATTTGCAATGATTGTTCCAACAGTTAAATCAATTTTCTTTGGAACATATATTGGTATAAGAAGATATCGAGCTGCAAGAAGAGACAATATTTTATTTAATTATGAATCAGCAATAGATTTTTTTACAAAATTTAATGGTTTTGTAAAAGCTGGTGATTCAAAATCTGCAAAATCAATGTTGCCAGTTTTTCAAGGTTTAACTTTTAAGCCTACATTTGCAAATAATTATATACAAGATGTTACAGATAAAATATTAGTTGATAAAAGCATAGAAATGTATTATCAAGCTGGTGAGTATGTATTAAGTTCAATAAAAGAAATGTTCGAAAAAGAGAAAAAATTCATTCGTGGAGAAACAAACGAATTCTTATTTGATATAAAAAGAGGATATGACTATGTTTCATTTGGTTCAAAATATGCAATTAATTATTATTGAAAATTTGAAAATAACGCTTTAACTCAAAGACAAATTGGTTGAAAAATATTTTCACTTGAAATGTTTAAATTTTATGTTTATGAAATTATTTCACTTTTTATTACAGCTATTGCTTGTGCAATTTTTCTTCCAATTATTGCTGCAGAAATACCAGAATGAGATTATGGTAAAATTGCTCCAATAGTTATTATTTCAATGTTTTTTATAGTTGCGATTGTATTTCATGCAGTTTCAATATTTGCAAAAAAACATTCCGAATTTAAAAAACGAAATCTTATAATTCCAGCAATTATTTATTACTTCTTATTATTCATTTTAGCTTTAAATATAGTTTTTGGTTATGCTTTAATTCCATCAATTACTGGTCAAAATGAAGGTTCAGGATTGCAATCAACATTCTTTATTTTTCTATTTTCAATTCTATATGTAGTTTTATCTTCATGTTTAATATTATATGTTATTTCAACATTAATGGATGCATGAAAAAATGGAACAATGCAAAAAGGAATTTTATTTGAAGGTATTATTATTCCGATGATAATGTGAATTTTAACTGCAGGTTCAAGATTCTTTGGAGCTGCAATTAGCTCTGATGGCCCATTGCAAGACACGATTGCTTATTTAATTAGTATTTCAATATTTGTTTTAATAGGTTATTGAGTTGTATTGTGAATTACGGAACCATTAATTTCTAATTTATTTACTATGACTCCAAAATCAAAAAACAAAAAACAAGCCAAACAAATACAAGCTATTGAAATGGAATTAAAAGAAATTAAAAAAGATTAGTGACAAATAAAAAATGATTTTTGATTTACAAAAATCATTTTTTATTTGGTAATGTATTTTAAACCAATAAATATTAAATCTTCAATTAATTCATAATTTGCATTTTTTAGCAATTCATTAAATCTTCATCAATTTCCTCCAGTACACACCACTATTAAATCTTCAAAATCTTTCTTAAATAAATTTACAAAAGACTCCAACATATTTCAATGTCCATTGATAATCCCAGTAGAAACAGCTTTTTTGGTAGTTAAATTGTATAAATTGGATTCATACTTTATGTTAAAGTCACTTGGCAAAGAAGTATTTGCAAGTAATGATTTTAGTGATATTTCAACTCCGGGTGCAATAATTATAGATATAATTTTAGAGTTATTAATTAACATTAAAGTTGTTGCTGTTCCTAGAGAAATTAACAAGACAACTTTATTTGGTTTTATTTTCTTTATGGCAAATAAATTAGCAACAAAATCTGCGCCAATTTCTTTATAACTATTTTTCAATTCAGATCCAATGTCTAAATTTAAATTTTTTATGTTAATTAAATTACATTTTAATTCATTTTTTAAGTCTATTAATTTAATATCTCAATTTGGTACAACACTAGAATAAATTATTTCTTCAATATTTAATGATTTAAGTTTATTGTATAAAACATTTACAGAAAAAAAATAATCATTTGTTGCAAATCTGAGTAAAGGTTCAAATTTATTTTTTGCATAAAATCTGATATCTACTGTTGAATTACCTATATCGATGAAAATTTTCATATGTACCTCTTATATTTATATAAATAAGTTTATTACAAAAAAGTCTTTCTATCTAATTATTTTTATAAGAACTATTTGATATAAAAAGCATTTACGTATTTCATATATACATTGTTTTTGTGTATAATTATTCTGTGTTAATACAAATAAATATTTCAAGGGGGCATTATAATGTTAGAACATATTAAATTTAAAAATGATGATTATGTTAAAGGTGTTGTTGAGAAAGTTTTTGTGAACCACGGTCAAAAAGTTGCAGCAGATCAATCATTAGCTATGATTTCTACACAATTTAAAACATACAATATAATAGCAGAAAAACCCGGTATTATAGAGGATATTTCAATAGAACCTGGTATGGTTATTAATTATAATAGTAGAATTTTTAATATTAATGTGCGACAAGATTATTTATCTAATTTTGAAACAGAAACTATTTTTGATGAATTCTTCATGGAAACTTTAGGTGATGATTTAAAGTATGGAACAGATAATACAATATTTAGAACTAAACCATCAAATAAAAATAATAATAATGAAAAAAATGTAATAAATGAAAATTCAAGTATTATTGAAAATAATGTTATAAAGGATTTAAATGAAAAATTATCTTCAAAAAATTATCAACATGAAAATAGTGAAGGTATTAAAAACAAGAATACAAATAATAATGATTCGGTAGAAAATGATTTAAGAGAGCAGATTACATTTCAAGAATCTATAAATAATGATATTGGTTTTTCGGAAATTGCTGATATATTAAAACCAATAATAACTAACGAAAAAGAAATAGAAAATATAGATAATGAGCAAAATTTATCAGTGCCCGAATCATTTTCAAATAAAAATGAAAATGAAAATGATTTAAATTATGCAAATATAACTAATGAAAATAATAGTCAAATGCAAAATAATGTCGAAAACTCTATAGTTTTGAATTCTGAAATTGAAGAATCAAATAATAACTATGAACTTTTAAAAAGTGAATTTAAACAAACTCTTGATTTGGTGAAAAATTTTCAGTCAAATTTACAAGTTAAAGAACCCGAAAATAATGACCAAATTGTTTTAGAATTAAAAAATGAAATAAATGATTTAAAAAATATGATTAAAGAATTAAAAAGAAATTACAACGTTATTAATGTGACAAATAAACATTTAAATCAAAAATTGAATAATGAAAATAAACAAGATATAAACTCAAAGAATTCTAAAATTATAAATGAATCGATAAACAATAACAAAAATAAATCCGAAAGTCTTCAAAACGAATCAAAAATAGTTAAAATAGATAAAACAAATTCTAAAAATAATTCATCAATAAATCAAATAGAAGCAGAATTTGATATAACTAGTTTGCAAACATTGTATGGAGTAATGAATGAGGCATACGCAAATAATAAGACAAATCTACCAATTGAAACTTTTTATATTTTAGCTTTGACAAAAGCTTTGAACAAATATTCAACTTTTAATTCTACTTTTGACAACCCTAAAGAAAAAATGATAAATAATGGAAACATTAATGTTAATTGTTCAGTTTTGATTGGTGCATCAATTCACTATGTCTTAATTGAAAAAGCTGAATTATTAGGTACTCAAAATTTGGCAAAAAAAATTAATCAAAAAATTAATGATGCGAAAAGAATTATAGATAACAATAGAAATTTTATTTTGAATGGTGGATCTATTTCGTTAACAGATTTTAATGTTTTAGGAATTAATTTTGGAAAAATAAATTTAATTAGCGATCAAGTTGCCCATATTGGTATTGGTGTAAAAAATAAAAGAACAATAATCATAGATGGTAAAATGACAGATAGAATATTCGCAAATATTAGTTTAGCGTACAACGAAGATTTAATTAATTTGGCAGATGCGGCAGCATTTTTGTTACATTTTGGTAAAATATTAAGTAGCCCAGGATTTTTGATTTAGAAATAATTAAAAAATATAATAAATAGGACGGATGATATAGAAAAATGCAAATTTTAAACATTAACGATAAACAAAAAGGTGCACAAATAAAAATAATCGCAAGAATTGAAAGAGCAATTTCAAATGTGGGTTCTAATGGCTTAAATTATTTAATTCTTCATTTGATTGACTCAACAGGAAGAGTTGAGGCGAGATTATGAAGTGCATCAGAGGAAAATAAACAAGAATTAATTCCGGACTTAATTGGTGAATTTACATGTATTGTAAATATATATCACAATCAAATTCAATTGAAAATTGAAAATTTCAAAATTTTTTCAGCGGATGAATTAAAAGAAAAGGACATTTCAATTGCAGATTTTGCAATATCAGCACCAATAAATTCTGATAAAGTTATTAAAAAAATGCAAGAATTGTTTGCTACTTTTAAAAATAAAACATATAAAGGTGTTGTTCTTGGGGTAATAGAAAAATATAAGAAAATTCTTACAAAATTTCCTGCTGCAATTTCAATTCATCATAATGTTATTTCGGGTTTATTGTGACATTCAACATCTTTAGTTGAAGCTGCAAGAGGATTAATTTCTGTTTATAAATATGCTGAAATAGATTGGGAATTGGTTCAAATTGGCGCTTTTTTACATGATATAGGTAAAATATTTGAAATAACTTCTGTAAATGGATCAGATTATTCACTCGAAGGAAAATTACTAGGTCATATTTCAATTGGAAATGCAATGATTATTAGTGTTGCAAAAAATAGGAAATTATATTATTTAGATGATGAAAAAAATATAAATCCTGATTTTGTTTTATTGCAACATGTTATTTTATCAAGTCACGGTAAAAAAGATTTCGGTTCACCAGTCGAACCGAATTTAATAGAAGCTGTAATAGTATCTACATTAGACAATTTAGATTCTAGAATTTATAAAATAAATGATGAATTAAAAAAAGTTGAATTAAATACATGAACTTCTAGATTAATGACAGAAGATGGTAAGATGTTTTATAAACATTTAAAAAATGATACTACCAAGAATGGTTAGTATCATTTTTTATTTAATTATCTTATTTAATACATTATCAAAATTATCATTTGTTCACTTTGTTTTATCAACAACTTTACTTAAAATATATCCTTCATTTTCTACATATTTTGGAATTATATGTTCATGATAATGAAAGACAACTTGATAGGCAATTGAACCTTGATTTGAAACATAATTAATTCCACTTGGTTTTAATTTAGTTAATAACATTTTAGCCACAATTTTTTTTGTGTTTATAACTGCTTGCAAATAGTCGTTATCACAATCTGTTAAATTTTCAAAATGTTTTTTTGGTATAACTAATGTGTGACCATCAGCATTGGGCATTACATCTAAAAAGGCCAATGTTTTTTCATCTTCATATATTTTTCTTGAACCAATATCTCCCTTAACAATTTTGCAAAATATGCAATCTTCTTTATTAGGCATAGTCTAATTCCTTTCAAAATTCTTACATAATAATTATATTATAAATAAAAAAGTATTAGTAATTAACTAATACTTTTTTATTAATTATCTGATTTTATATATTTTCCTATTTGATCATAAAGACCTTGTAAATAAATGTCTTCTTCATTTAAATAATATGAATAAAGGACAGTTTTAGCATCATCTGAAATAGTAGAATCTTGAGAAACAATGTATTGAAGTTGTGCTAATAAAGAAGTTCTTGATTCCAAATCTAAATTTTCAATATCTTTTGAATGTTTAATTTGATTTTGATTTTGATTTCAAATGTCTGAGTATTGGCTTGGATTACTTGCATTTGGTCCAAGTTTTATTGTGTGATTTTCTTCTAATTCAAAACTTGTTAAAACATCTACCATATAAATGGGCAGCACAACAGTTATTACTCTTTCTTTTGTATTTCTACCTTGGAAATAGGGCGTATTTATACCACCCATAATTACACCTGGATTAACTTGACTTGCTATTTTAGTTTTTAATGTTGAATCAATTGAATCATCTAAAGAATTATCACCAAAAATGCTGTTATCTTTTGTTGCGATAAATCCCTTGAAACCACCTATACCAAAATAAGGATCGTTACCTGAATTAATTGTAGTGGTAATTGAAGGTAAATCATCACTGATTGCTTTTGTAACATCATTAATAGAAACTTGGTTATTTTTGAATTGTCCAGTATTTGTTGCTATTAAATCTTTTAAAACGCCAGTTGTTGTTATTTCAGTTCAATTCATTTTTGTTGCATCGTCAACTGAAATATAATATTGTCAAACCATTTTTGCATTAGTTGTTCATTCAACGGCATTTGAAGTTCATGTTTGCATTAATGATGCAACAGGAGAATATTTGTTTAAATATGCTTCAATAGTACCTGCAGCATCACTTCTGAAATTATACATTTGACCAATTTCATAAGTCATTGTCAATAAATTTTCTATTGTTTCAGATTTAACACTATTTATAAAATAATCCTGGAATCTTCATTGAAGTGCTTCTTTTCCTGAAAGATTATTTAATTCAACAACTTTTCCATCACTATTTTTTGTATATAAAGTTTTAGTTCCATCGCTTGTTACTGCAAAATTATTTACAGTTAAATTTTTTCCTTCTGGAATATTTTGTACATACGGATTTGCTGTATCTTCAAATAAAGCTTGTCATTTTTTGCCACCAAAAGTAGTTATTGCTGTTCCGTTAAAAGCAGTTTCACCTTTGTCATCTACAAAAAGGTTTTCATTTGCTCCTAAAGAATATCCTTGTTTACGAATAGAATAATCCAATGGAGCTTTTTTATTTAGTGAATTAGTATAAGTTGAATAAAATTTATTTGCTGCAACTTGATTTCCTAGTTCATTAAACATTTGAACATAATCTTTATTGGGATTTTCGATTCCTAATTGATTTTCTTGATATTTAATGTTATTTTTGTAGTTATTTTGTCCAATTGCAGTGTTAATTAATTTGACAGCAATATTGGTTAAATCTCCTTCAGAAAAAATATCTTGTAATGAAACTCCAAAATTGGCTAAATTACCACTTCCACCAATTATTTGAGCTATCAATTTTTCGATATAATCAGGATTTAAATCTGCGTTACTAATTCTTGTTGGACTAGAGCAGGCAACAACTGTTGATGCACCTGTAACTGTTAAAGAAAATGATGATAATAATGTCAATAATTTGCGCATTATAATTTACCTCCAATTAAATCAACATTAAATGAAATATTAAATATTTCTAATTTAGTTAAGCTTTTTGCATCAATAAATTCTCAAATTGAATTTATTGATGATTTTGTATTTCCACCAGTTTCTGTGTTTGCAAAATCACCAGGCTCTAAAATTGGTGACATGTCACTAATATCAACTAAACCGTTTGGTTTTCCTGGTTCAAAATTATTTGTATCTTCCACATAAGAGTTATATTTTTCAACAAAAGTTTGTCCTGGGTTTGATTTTACAGCAGCTGATGCTGAAACCACATGATTGATAAATCAATCTTCAAGTGATCAATTTTCACCATTACCCAAATCACTAGGCATATCATTAAATTTCAAAAAAGTTTCTACAAAATCTTTATCGTTAGTGATATTCATTATTTGTTTAAAATAATCATAATAAGCTGTTCATCAAACATAAACACCAGTTTCTGTTGATGGTTCAGCTACCGAAATATAAGAATTCAATGATTTTATAACATCAAATTTTTCAATAGATTCTGATAAAGATGAAACAATTGAATTATTTACTAAAAATTTTAAATATGAATTGTCAGTAAATTGTGAATTTAAACCACTATAAGTTACAGAACCATCATCTGATATACCACTACCTTGCATAACTGCGACTTTTTCTGTGTCTGATAAATTTTTAAAATTATTAAACATATTTAATTCAGACATTTCTTTTGAAATTGAGTTATCTTTATTTGCTGTTAAATCTGTAGTATTTTTTGCAGCTATTTGTGCATAATTATCAATTCTTACTAAATTCAAACCAGAATCATTAATAAAAGCAATAATTCCATTGTCATTAACAACTCCAAACATATTAGTATTTGTAGAGCGATTAATTGGATTTACAACTTCATCAATTGAATTAATATTTGTCAACGTCTGTCCTGTTGCTGCATTATTTATGTAAGCATAAACGGTTGCGCGTGTTAAATCATCGTATGTTGAAGTATCATCAAGTGTTAATAAAGTAGAATTTGCAGCAACAGTACCGTTGCCGTTTTCTGTAAATGCAGTAGTAGAACCAGCCGATAACATTTGATCTCAGGCTTTTAAACCAGCATCACCATTAGATACAGTTTTCATTACACTAACAATATCATTTGCAATTGCAGGATTTGTATTATTTGCTGTAAAATCTCCAGCACCAATTCCATCGGTTCATTTACCACCATCTGAAAAAGCAAATTTAATAGTCGAAACAGATAATGGTTTTTCGTTTTCAAAATAATGATTTAAGAAAAATCTTTGTGAATTTGAAATCATTCCTGTTGCATTTGAACCTTTTGAATATTGAGTAACATCTTGAGGAGCATCATTGATAATTTTGCTTGATCAAAGATTTACATCTGTTCCAAATGTTGTTTGTAAATCAGCTGATGTTACATCTGTTTTAATTGTATCGTCTGCTTTAATTCTTGCAGAATTTAGCAAAGTTAATGCTTTTTCCTTACTTGTTTCAACAAATTTATCAAATGTTTCATTATCTTTGTAACTATTTTTCATTGCAGTTAATTCAGATGCTTGAATTTGCGCAATAGTTCTTCAAGTAATGTTTTGTTGATAACGAGACAATAAATTATTTTGTAAAACTTGTAGTGAATTGTTATCTGTTCCGTCAATAAATTTTTCTTGTCAGTATTTTCTATCCAAAGTGTTATGGTCATCTATTCCTGGATATTTATTTTTTAACATTTCATATCATTTATCGCTTCATTTTTTACCATTATCTTCTTTGTATTGGTCTTTTTCATTTTGAATTTCATAATCAATGTCAGATTTTAATTGATCTAAATCGTCTTTTAGATTTTGTTTTCAATTTGAATTAATATATCCGTTTTCTTCTGGCACATTTTCATTATCTATATTTAAGAGAAAACTAGCTGCCATTAATTTTAAAAATTGCAACATTAGTTTATTTCTGTTTTCTGGCCCCGAACTATTAATCATTTCTTTTAATGCATCTGTTGATGTTATTGACACAGTTGAACCATCTATAGTGACATTTGCCAAAATTGAAGAACCATCATCTGCATGTTTATCATAACTAGTTCCACAAGCTACAACACTAGTAGCTGATGATCCTAAAGTAAAAGCAGCTAGTACACTTAACAATTTTTTCATATAAACACTCCTTAAAATTAGTACTTTAACTCATTTATTATACTAGTAAAAGAAATAAAAAAGATATAAAACTAAAAAAATTTGAATTTAATATTGTACATTTATATTTATTTATAGATAGCACTAATTTTTGACATATAATAAATCTTAGAAGAGGTTGATAATAATGGCACATAAATTAGAAATAATAGATTTGTTTGTTTCAATTGATGATCAACAAATTTTAAATGGAATTTCTTTGACAGTGAATAGTGGTGAAACACATGCTTTAATGGGACCGAATGGTAATGGAAAATCAACATTGTTAATGACAATTATGGGTCATCCAAAATACACAATAAATAAGGGCAAAATTTTACTAGATGGACAAAATATTATCGAAATGAGTGTTGATGAAAGATCAAGAGCGGGTATTTTTTTGGCATTGCAAAATCCACAAATAATTCAAGGAGTATCAAATTTTGAATTTTTAAGATATGTTGTTGATGCTCATTCTAAAACTAAATTAAAATTAAATGAAATTTTTGCAAAAGTAAAAGATTCAGCTAAAGAATTAAATTTTGATTCATCAATTTTAAAAAGAAATGTTAATGATGGCTTCTCTGGCGGCGAAAAGAAAAAAAATGAAATTCTGCAATTAAAATTATTGCAACCGAAATTTGCACTAATAGATGAAATTGATTCTGGTTTAGATGTTGACGCTTTAAAAATTACATCGACAAATATTAATAAAATGCAAAATGAACAAAGAGGAATGATTTTGGTATCACATTATGATCGATTTTTTAATTATGTTAAACCTACTCATACGCATGTTTTGATTAAAGGTAAAATAGTTAAATCTGGTGGACCAGAATTAGTTACTAAAATTAATAATGAAGGTTATGAGTGAATTACAAATGGATAAATTAATTAATAATCACAATGTCACAATTTTAAAACATAATTCAAAACTAGAAATTTCATTGATTGATCAAGAAAAATATTTGGTTTTAATTAATGACAAATCCAAAGAAAAATATGATTTAGATTTTACGGTAAATAATAAATTTACTAAATTATTTATTGCAGATATTTCTTCATTAAATTTAAATTGTAATATTAAATTTAACTTTCTAAATGAATCTGCAAAAATTTATTTATATATGGCTTCTTTAACTGAACAAAAATTTTCAAAAAATTTTAAAATTCATGCATATCATGATAAAAAACAGACAATTTCAGATTTACATATTTATGGAGTTGCAAAAGATGAATCATCTATAAACGTGATTTGTAAATCAGAAATAAAAGAAGGTTCTATTGATTCAGAAACACACCAAGAAATAAGATTAACCATTTTGGATAAAACTTCAAAAGCATCATCTGATCCTATTTTAATAATTGATGAAAATGAAATTATGGCAAGTCATGCAAATGCAATTGGTATGCTAGATAGAGAACAGATATTTTATTTACAATCAAGAGGTTTATCGTATGATAACGCAAAAAATTTAATTATTAACGGTTTTTTTAAACCAATAATAGATGAGTTTAATAATTATAATGTACAAGAAAATATAATGACGAAATTAGAAAGAGTGTAGTGTTTTTGTATGGATTTAATTAAAAAACAATTTCCTTTCTTTGAAAATAATAAAGATGTAATATATCTTGATACAGCAGCAACTGCATTAAAACCAATGACAGTAATTAAATCAATGAACGATTTTTATTCTAATAATTCTGCTAATCCTCATTCACAAGATTATGGTAATGCTAGCTTAGCTAGTCAAAAAATATTGAATGTTAGAAAACAAGCGGCTAATTTATTAAATGCAAATAGTGAAAATGAAATTATTTTTACAGAAGGTACAACCTATTCTTTAAATCAAGTAGCGTTCGGGCTAATGCATTTGATAGATATAGATGATGAAATAATTATTACCAACGTGGAACATTCATCTAATTTTGCGCCTTGAGTAACAATTGCAGCCCAAAAACAAGCGAAATTAGTTTTTGCTCCAATAAATAATTATGGACAAATTATTATTGAAGATTTATCAAAAATTATTACATCTAAAACAAAAATTATTGTTTTTAATCATATGTCAAACGTTTTGGGTGCTACAAATGATATAAAATTAATTTCAACAATTGTAAAAAAGATAAATAAAAACATAATTATTTCAGTAGATGCAGCTCAATCTATCGCACATGAACAAATTGATGTTCAAAGTTATGATATAGATTTTCTATCATTTAGCGCACATAAATTTTATGGACCATTTGGTTGTGGCATTTTGTGAGGTAAATCCCAATTACTTAAAATATTAAAACCATTAAAAGTTGGTGGAGGTTCAATATATGGCTATGTTGAAAAAAACAACTTATGGGAAAATAATTTTTTAGATTTACCATTTAAATTGGAAGCTGGCACACCTAATATACCATCAATAATAGGTTTTGGAGAGGCTATTAATTTTGTCAATAACATTGGTATTAATAAAATAAAACAACATGAATTAGAATTAAAACAATATGCGCGTTTATTATTTAAAAATTTAAATAATAAAAAAATTAAATTTTTAAATTTAGAATTAGATTCACCAATTATAGATTTTTATGTTGAAGGAATAAATTCACAAGATATAGGAATATATTTGTGAAATGATTACAAAATTTGTGTTAGAACTGGTAAACATTGTGCAAAAATGCTGTCACAATTAATTAAAATTGAATCAACAATAAGAGTATCTTTTGGTGTTTATAATTCAAAAGCAGAAATAGATATTTTGAAAGAGGCATTAGAAAATTGTGAAAATTTTATAAATAGTATTTTAGTTTAAAATCAATTTAATGGAGGGGAAAATATTTTGATGATAGATAAAGATAATAAACCATATCTTAGGCAAATAATTATGGATCATTACACAAATCCAAATAATAAAGGGTTAATAGATGATGATAATTCAAAAATAGAAATTCAAAAATCAACAACATGTGCAGATGAAATCACTATTCAAATAAATGCAAATGAAAACAAAATTAAATTAATTAGATTTGAAGGTACTGCGTGTGCTGTTGCAACTTCAAGTTGTGATATTTTAATGGATCAATTAAAAGACAAATCGATTTTAGAGGCATTACACATTTTAGAAAATTATTATAATTTGATTACAAACAATAGTACTGTAAATGAAGAAATTTTAGATGAATTAATTGCTTTTAATGCTATATACAAGCAAGCAAACAGAATTAATTGTGCATTGCTAGCTGTCAATGGTATAAAAAATATATTAAAAACCTTTAATTAATTTTTTTAAGTCTGGAGTATATTTATGGCAAAAAAACTAAAACAAGAAAAAGATATTAATAAAATTTCAGAGTACAAATATGGTTTTAATGATGGCGAAATGTCAAATTGAATTATTCCTAAAGGATTAAATTCAGAAGTTGTAGACATTCTTTCAAAACATAAGAATGAGCCAGAATGAATGAAGAAGTTTAGGACAAAATCGTTAGCTAATTTTTTAGCTTTTTCGCAGCCTAAATTTGGACCAAACTTGGCAGACATAGATTTTCAAGATATTTTTTACTATACAGAGCCGTCAAATAAAATTGCAAATTCATGAGATGATGTCCCAGAAAACATCAAAAACACTTTTAATAAATTAGGATTACCACAAGCGGAAAAAGAATTTTTGTCTGGCGTAAATGCACAATGGGATTCAGTACCTATTTATGAACAAATGAAGCAAGAATTAACAGATCAGGGCGTTATTTTTACAGATTGCGATACAGCGCTAAAAAAATATCCTGAATTATTTAGTAAATATTTTTCAACTTTAGTTTCTAATAATGATAATAAATATGCTGCTCTAAATTCAGCAGTTTGATCTGGTGGTACGTTTATATATGTACCAAAAAATACAAAATTAGATCGACCATTGCAAGCTTATTTCAGAATTAATTATCAACAAGCTGGTCAATTTGAAAGAACTTTAATTATTTGTGATGATGATGCAGAATTACATTATATTGAGGGATGTACAGCACCAGTTTATTCAAAAAATAATTTGCATGCAGCAGTTGTTGAGATTTTTGTGGGTAAAAGAAGTAAAGTTCGTTATACGACTGTGCAAAATTGATCTGATAATGTAATTAATTTAGTAACCAAAAGAGCATTAGTTGATGATGATGGTTTAATGGAATGAATTGATGGCAATATTGGTTCAAAAATAAATATGAAATATCCATCTTGTATTTTAAAGGGTAAAAATAGTCAAGGAAATACAATATCTATAGCTGTAGCTAAAAAAGGTGTTTATCAAGACGCTGGTGCCAAAATGATTCACCTTGGTGAAAATTCCAAATCAAAAATAGTTTCAAAATCAATTACCTTGCAAGGCGGTACAGCAAATTATCGTGGTTTTGTTAAAATAGGTGAAAATGCAATAGATTCAAAAGCAAGAGTTGAATGTGATACATTAATTTTAGATAGACAATCTCATTCCGATACAATTCCAAAAAATGTTGTTTTAAATAACCAATCACAAATTGAACATGAAGCTACGGTTTCAAAAATATCAGATGAACAATTATTTTATTTGCAATCACGTGGTTTGACTCAACAACAAGCGCAAGAAATAATTGTTATGGGTTTTATTCAACCGTTTACAAAAGAAATACCACTAGAATATGCAATAGAGCTAAATCAACTTATCAAAATGGATATGGAAGGCTCTGTTGGTTAATTTATTTAATTTAAAGGAGGTTTTTTATGTTAAATAAACAATTTATTAGAAAACAATTTTTAAATAAAAGAAATGAATTATCGCCTGCTATGAGAAATGAATTATCAAATGTTATTGCCAAAAAAATTATCACAATGATAGATGATAATGATTTTGAAAATATAGGCATTTATAAAACAATTACATCTGAAGTGAATACCGAGGAAATAATTAATTGATGTAACGAAAATAAATTCAATTTATTTTTTCCTGTGATAAATGAAAATACAGATACAATTGAATTTAAATCGCAAAATGATGAATTGAAAGTTAATTTAGATTTAATAATTGTTCCTTTAGTTAGTTTTGATAAAGAACTTAACAGATTAGGAAGAGGCAAAGGCCATTTTGATAAATTTATAAATACTTTAAATTACAAAACGTTTTTAGTTGGTATTGCATATGATATACAAAAATATGAACATACTTTACCAATTGAAAAACATGATCAAAAATTGAATTTAATTATTACTGAATTAAACGATTATTATAAAACTGTTTAATTTTATATCAAAAATTACATGATGACTTCAATTCCGTTAATTTCATCTGGGAATTCTTCTAATAAGGCTTGTTCAATACCTTCTTTAAATGAAATATCAATTAGTCCACAATTGATACAATTACCTAATAATCTAATATAGACTATTTTTTCTTTAATACCAAGTGGTTCCATATCGCCACCGTCCATTTTTATTATGATACGCATTTCGTCTAGGAATGCTTTTATTTTTTTTGGAATTAAATCTAAAGCCAAAATTATTCACCATTCATTTCAAGTGTTAATATTCTAGCATAAATTAAATGCTTGATTTTTTTATTGTTTCAACAAAAAATTATTTTAATCATACCTTGACTTTTTTATTTTTTAAAATATTATTAATTGAAATAGGGGAATAAAATATGAGAAGATTATTAAACATTTTAGCAACAGTTTCTTTGGTTTCTGCTTCAGCTAGTATGGTTGTTACTTGTGGTAAAAATAACACTGTAGATGACGAGCAATCATTTATTAATTCATTAAGCAAGCCAGAACAAGACGCATATATTGCAACAAGTGATGTATCAAAAACACTTTTATTGCAAAGAGCTGAAAATTTGAATCTAAATACTACAGATTCGTTATCATCAACAACTGATGGTCCAAATGTTTTAGAACAATTTTTAAATAGTTCACAAGCATCAAAACATGAGTCGCAACAAGAAATGGCAAGTGATATGCCATCATGAACAGCTGAATTCAAATCAAAATTTGAAGAAAATAAATTGGACGATACAAAAACAGTTTTAGATTTTATAGATGATTCTAAAATTGGTTTTAAAGAATCAAAAAACGAAAATGGTAAAGTTGTAATACAAGATGCAAACGACGATACTAGCTTAAATTGAGCAGTTCCAGATAGTTTAACTTCAAAAGCAACATCTTTAGATGGAACTAGTTTTTGAGGTCCACAATTAAATAGAAAAACGCAAAAAAAATCAGACTTAAATAAAGATGATCTTACATTTTCTGAGCAGTTAAATTCATATATTAATGTAATGAAATCAAATACTTATCAAATTGGTTCAATTATTGAAGGAACTATTGATTTACAAAAAACTAAATTAATTTTAAGTATTATGTCTAATATATTCCCTGTACAAAAAACTTCTGGAATGATTAATCCAAGCGATCCTTCAAAAGGAGTAGGTGCTTTACAAAATTTTTGAGTAAAACCTAATATGTTTACAAAAGGTAAAACAGTTCTGGGTGATGAAGTTGGACTTGGAACGCAAATATATGAAAGAGCATGACAATATATTTGTAATAACTATGAAGAATTTTTACAACTAATGGGTCAAGATGCTATGGATTATTTGGTTGGAACAAAATCAGAAATAGAAAATGCTAAAACAGAAAATAATGAATATTATTTAATTAACAAAAGAACACAAGAACAATTAAATTTCAATGGGGAAGGTGTCGGATCGCCAAGTGATCCGCAAGGTACATATTTTACAAGTTCAATGTCAACTGGTCTTTATGGTAAACTAATTAATCAAATTGGTGCTTTATTGAGGGATGATAAACCAAATATAAAAAATGGATTTGTTGATTTAGGTGCTGGTCAAGAACATACTAATGGTGGTTATTTTAGAGCAATTGACCCAAAAGTGGTTCAAGTTTTACAGACAACACATGCAATGTATGATTTATCAAAAACATTAATGAAAGATAAATGAAATGATTTAAATAATGATGTTGTTATTCCTAGTTTAACTGGTTTATTTAATTTAGCTATTGCTGTTGGATTAAATAAAGATAAATCAGCTGAAATTTTAGATTTGAGTAATGAATTTTTAGGATGATATTTAAATTATGAAAATTCAGATGCATTAACAGATAACCCAACCAAATCAGAACTAAATGATAAATATAATGATGATCAATACAAACACACAATGGTAAATGATTTATTAACTGCAGAATCAAAAAATGATTTATGATTTGATGATGCAAATGAAGATTATCGAAATCAAGTTTATAAGGCTTTTGGATTTGATGGAAATAATATGATTGAAGGCGGATTTTTTTGAAAACTTTCTAAGGCTTTAGCTTTAGAAAAATATCAAGGAATTTTTGTAAATAGTTATTCAACAATTCCAGAAGATTGATTATATGGTCAATACTATGGAGACATTATGGGTAAAAATTGATATCCTAAAAATTGAAAAATAGAATATGAAAATGGTACAACAAAAATAAAAAGTGTTTCATATGAGCTTGTATATAGTGGCTTTGGTGATGATACTGTTACTAGATTCAGAGCAAGCGACGATGTAAACAATATGTCACAAAATGATGTCTGAACAAAATTAAACGCCAACTTATTAAGTGGAGATACTACTTTTAAAGATAATTATAACGGTTTAGGATTATTCAATCAATTAACAAATGTAGAACATTCATATAAAATTACATGAATAAATAAAGGTAATGCTTTCAATAATGACTTTTATTTAACTGATATTTCAGATGCGAAAGCATTAATTGACGGTAGTTTTAAAAACTTTAAATTATAAAAATGGTATTTTTTGATGAAACTATCTGTTTTGACTAAAAATTATTTAATTGGTATTTTTAAAGAAAAATTAAGATTATGAATAATTATAATCTTAATTTTTTTGAGCTTTTTAATTTCTCTAACTGGAGTTGCAATTACCAAAAATATTGATAATTCAAATAGTCGACTTGTCAATCAACAAATAAATTATGATTATCAATTTGATTATTCTGCAAGAACATCTGATAACAGTAAAAATAAAAAATCAATTACTCCGTGATTTTTGTTCGATAGCAAAACTCAATCAATTAAACTTGATGAAAATAATAGTTATCATTTGTCAACTATTTCTATGGGTGATTTAGAAGATGACGTTTTTTATACACTAGATAAAAGCGATTTTGAAATAATAAATAATACTTTTAAATTTAATTCAATATACGGAATTTATTCAAATATTAATTGAAATTCAGCTTATGTTAAAAATACGACACTAGAAAAATTAAAAACTCTAGCAGATATTGGAGATACAAAAGCAAGCAATTATTTAAGTTATTATTTAACTTTACTTTCTCAATTATCTTTTGAAAAATATATAGATAATTATTTTAATGAGTTAACTCATTATTGGCGAGATAAGGGATTATCTGGTGATGATTTAAAAAATAAAATCATAAATTTATCTACAAATAATGATTCAAATTATTCAAATCAAATTGATGCAACAAATATTTCTGGAAATGTTGATTATAATTTACCGTTAGTAAAAGTTACAATCAATAATGATGAAAAAATAGTAGATTATAATGACTTGTATGAAAATGGTTTAAAAGGTAATTTTGGGCAATTAGCTTTAATTGAAACATTAACTGATTCTGGCACAGCAACTTATGATATAGGTTATCTTTTGGGCAACCATTATGAAATTTTAACTGGCATTAATATGAGTGATATTTCACCTACAGCAGGTATAAGTTATAGTATAGATTCGTTATATAGTTCTAGTTGATTGTCTTCAGAATATGCAATTAATTTAACTTTATTTTCTACATATTATGAAATTATTGCTTATGTTAATAATTTTAATATGACATATAGAAATGAAATAATTTTTTTTGATTCACATAATAATGAAAAAGCAAAGTTTGTAGATAAAACTAAGATTAATACATTAGACGAAAATAATTTTGAAAATAATTCTGCCAACTTAATTTTTTATAAAAAGAGTTCAACATATTCAGAATACGATCAAAATAGTATTGTAATTGGATCATCCTATGCATATAAAAATCATTTAAGTGTAAATGATAATATAAACTTTCAAACAACGACAACACAAGTTAGTTGAAATATAAACGCAATTGGTACTGATGTTAATGATGTTTATCCATTAATATATGACTCTGATTATTTAACAAGTAGTAAAAATGAACTAATCATATATGCGACATATACTTTATTTTCAAATAAAACAATTATTGCAGACAATGATGTTAAGGAAAATTCAAGAGTATTATTAAATTATTTACCTCAAAATAAAAATGAAATGCAATCGGATTTAAATAATTTTAAAGAAAGTACCGCAACAGATTTTTTGCAAATAAATCAACCAATTAATGCCTGAAGAAATAATTTTTCTATAAATGAATACAATAATTCTCATATTTTGTTAGTTAGAAATTCATTAAATGAAGTTTCAAATTTATTTTCTTTAATTTTTTTAACTATGTTTATAATATTTTTTGTATTAGTTTTTGTTTCGTTATGAATATTATTGAGTTATGAAATAAAAAAAGATGCACAAAGAATTGGTATTTTAAAGGCAATGGGTTATAGGAACACCACTATGTCACTTTGTTATAGTTTGTATGTTTTGGCACCAACTTTAATTGCTGCAATTTTTGCATACCCATTAATGCTTGGCTTGCAAAAAATTTTAATTTATTTTGTTTCAACGTTTTTTAGCATACCTGCAGATATAATTTTTCTGCCGTGGCAAACGTTATTCTTAATTATTTCTATAATAATTTTCTTATTTGCAGAATCATTCTTTATGGTACTTTTTAAATTGAAAATTTCAGTACTTAATTTAATTTATAGTATTGAAAAAGATAAAGAAACTCGTATTGCCAAATTTGCAGATAAAGTTAATATTAAAAAATTTACAAGTAGATTAACTTTAAAATTATTTTTAATGTCTGCAAGTAAAATAATAGGTTTGAATATTTCTTTAACCATTGCTGCTTTAATTGGTACCTTAATTGTATTGATTCCATCAAGTGTTAACAAAATTAAAAATGATTATTGAAGCTCAAGTAATTATTCAAGTAGAATAAACTATCAAGAACCAATTTATAATCTACCATTTTCAAAATATAATATTTATGAATCAAATGGATTAATAAATAACAATAATGACTTAAACGAAGGCTATCCTCATCAAGGTGAATCGTTACTTCCGCAGTATTATTCAATTCATACCAATGATAATTCAATTGCCGAAATTAAAAATACTGCAGATGTAAATTTGAATGAAGTAGTTGATAAAGAACTTTATGGAAATACAACATATAATACAGCAATTGCAAATTTATTTGGTTTTAATTTCTTATCAATTTATAATAAATCTTTTAATATAGGAATGTTTCAAAATATTGTCAACACATTTACGGATTCATCAGGAGAAGATCATTCTGATTTAACAGCACTTGTAACAAATTTTTCGTGTCAAGTATTACCATCAACATTTAATGTTGAAATATTAGCAACAGATTGAAGGCAATGCGTGGTTGACACAGTAAGATCGCAATTACCAGCATCAATGATAAAATCATGAACAGATGTAAATACTCAAACTCAATTCTCTTTTGATTTCAATAGAACAAGTTATAATCAAAAAACAGATGAATTATTCACTAAATTTAAGTCAAATATTGGTCATTCAACTCAAATAGATACTTTTGGTATAAAAAATGATTCTAAAATGATAAAGGTTGATACAAAAAAATTATCATCAACTAACACAAATATTGTTAATGTTGCAATAACTCAAAAATTAGCTAAATTATTAAATCTTTCTTTGAATGATAATTTTAATGCAGAAATTGCAAATAAAGAAATGAGATATGTTACTAAGGGCACAAATGAAAATCAAAGTGATATTACAAGGCCTATAAAATCTGAGTGATGATTTTATAAAGAAAAAACAGATAGTGATGATTATAAATTAGTACCACTTGATGAAGTTGATTTAGCACATTTAACATACGGCAATATAGATCAAAATTATGGTCAATTGGATGGTTGATATAAAACAAGTACTGGTGAATATAAAAAATATAATTTAATACAAAATGTTAGATTATTATTACCAGGTGATAACAATAGCAATGAGGATGTAGATCCAAACAAATTTGCAAATTTTAACAATGGAGATCGAAATTTATTTAGTGATAATAATGTAGTTGAAGCACCTAAAACATATAGTTTTTTAAATGATGGTTTAAAATACTATGAAATAAGTCCATTTGATTGATGATATCAAATAGGTTCTGGTATTGAAAGTATTTATGATATTTTTTCATATGGAGGCACACCAAATTCTTGATACGATTCAGCTTTTAATCATGGCTTATTTAAAATAGAAAATTTAATCAAAAACGTTGATTATACTGTAAAACAAATTGTAGATATTTACGATGAAAATTTAATTCTTATGAATCAAGAAAATGCAAATTCAATTATGAATTATTCATATAAAGAAAATGAAATAAATAAATCGTGATTTAATGGAAAATTTTCTCAAGATACAGATGACCCAGATGTATTTGGAAGAATAGGGTTAAGTTCAACAAACGGTAGTTATAATTTGTCTAATTTTAATAATAATGTTATAAATCAATCTGCTAATTATTACTTACTTGGTGCACAAAAAAATTTGTTTAATGAAATATTTTATATTTCATTAATTATTTGTTTAATATTTTTAATTATTATTATTTTGGCTTCTGTTGTTTCAATATCGATGATTTCTAATTTGTTTATTTTGCAATATAGAAAAATGATTTCATTAATGAGAGTTATTGGCTACTCAGACAGAGAAATTAATCAAATTATTTTAAGATTATTATTGCCCAATGTTGGTATTTCGATATTTATTGGTGCTATTATTCCATCTATATTATTATTTATTGTTGAAAAAATATTATGAAATCTAAATATTATGTTACCAATAAGTTTTAGTTGATTTATACCGCTATTAATTGTAATAATAGGTATGTCAATTTTCTTTATAACTTATATTTTGGTGTATAAATTTACAGCAAAAATACCAATTCAAGAAGAAATTTTACTTCAATAAATAAAAATCACATTCTATAAGATAAATGTGATTTTTATTTATTTTGATATTTTTCAATCATTTGTTAAAATATGAAATAGAATTTTCAAAAAAGAAGGAATAATTGATGAAAAAATCAGCCTTAACATTTTTAATGGCAAATAAAAGCGATAATAAATTATTGGAAGTAATTTATGGTTTTTTTAATGATAATAAATCTCTTGATATAAAAAGAATTTCTGAATACTCTTATATGTCTGTATCATCAATTACAAGATTTTTTAAAAAAAATGGTTTTAGTGGTTTTAGTGAATTTAAAACAATTCTATTAAATGAAGATAATGTTCATGATAATCAGTTAAAAATTAGGGAATCATTAGAAAATGAGATAATGCTGCAACCAATTAAAGATACAGCAATTTTAAATCCAGATGAAGTATATAAAACGGTTTATAATTGTCTAATAAAATCAAAAGAAATTATTATAATATCACTTGGCGGAAATAATTCCGTTGGAATGGAATTAGAAACCAGACTTGAAAGAATGGGCTTTAAAACAAATTTCAAAACGGATATTCATACGTTGTGAATAAAATTAAATAATGTTGAGGATAATTCTATTTTATTTGCAATTTCATACTCTGGAGAATCACCAGAAATTATCAAATTTGCTAAAAAAGCAAAAGAAAAAAATATGACCATTATTGCTTTAACAAGAAATACAGAAAATAAACTTTCAAATATGGCTGATATCAAATTTATAGTAGATTCTTCAGAAAATTTAGTGAGAATTAATTCATTAAAATCAAGAATGAGCATGTTTTATATTGTTTTGAAATTAGCAATTTATATCTATTCAAAAGATCCTGAAAAATATAATAATAAATTTTTGGAAAATTTATATGTTTAATCAAATAGAAATAAAATCTATTTATGAAAATATTTTCATATTTTCATATTTTATTGAAAATATTTCCTAAGATTTAGATAATAACAATGTAGGAGGATAGAAATGTCAAAACAACATGACGTAGCGATTGCTATTAGAGATGTAATTGGTGAACAAAATATTATTTCGTATACCAATTGTATGACTAGGCTTAGAATAAAAGCTAAACCAAATTTTGATACAGCTGAATTGAAAAAAATTCCTGGTGTATTGGGTTTAGTTAGCGTAGATGATGAATTTCAAATTGTTCTTGGACCTGGTTTTGTTAATAAGGTGGCTTTAGAATTTTCAAAAATTGTTTCAGCAGAAAAAACAGAATTTGATGAAAAAAAAATGAAACTTGGGACAAAATCTTTAGCAGATATTGCGAAAGATGAAAAATCAAAAGTACGAGGAAAAAATAAATTTCAGTCTGTATTAACTAAAATATCAAAAGTATTTATGCCTTTAATACCAGCCTTTATTGGTGCAGGTTTATTATCTGGAATAGCAGGTATTATGGCTTCAACAGTTGATAATAATTTTTTAGGACATGAAACATTACAATCATGAAACAACATACTTACAATCATGCTTACAGTATTATCAAATGTATTTGTAATAGCTGTTGGTTGAGGATTAGGAAAAGAATTTGGGGGTAACCCAGGGATATCTGCTTTGATGGCAGCAATTTATTGTTCTTTTTTTGGATCAATAATAATAGGTATTTTTATTCCATTAGATGATGGAACATTTAGTCTATTAGGTATACATATAAAAAATATTAAAACAAATTGATTAACGGTGGGATTTGTCAATTTAGATAATGCTGGAGTTGCGAAACTCGGAGCACCACATGCAGGTTTAATTGGGGGAATTATATCTGCTGTAATAACAATTCAAATAGAAAAATTATTTAGAAGATTTATGCCAGGTGCAATAGATACTATTATTACACCAATTATCGTTATATTTATAATGATCTTTTTAAATTTACTTTTAATCATTCCAATTGCAGGATATATATTTACTGGAGTGACTTGATTATTTGTTCACGTGTATCAAAATCCATTTGGAGCAGCATTACTAGCTGGAATATTCTTGATAGCATTAGTATTCGGTGTGCATCAAGGTTTCTTACCAGTTTATTATGCATTAATTGATCAAACAGGAGTGAACGGACTGTTTCCAATTATGTGTATGGGTGGAGTTGCACAAGTTGGTGTGTCAATTATGCTGTGAATTTTAGCAGGTAAAGGTTCTATTCTTAGAAAACAAATTTCTGGTGCAATAATTCCTGGCTTTTTAGGAATTGGTGAACCATTAGTGTATGGAATTTCTCTACCGAGAATTAAACCATTTGTAGCTGCATGTTTTGCAGGTGCAATTGGTGGATTCTATATTGGAGCGATGAATGCTTGAGGACATATTGGTTTAGGGATGAATTCACCAACAGGTCCTGGAGGATTGACAGCAGCTATTATGATGACAACTATTGACGGCAATGTTGTAGCTGGAGTTTTAACTTACTTGTCTGCTGTATTGATAACTTATGTTGTAGGCGCTTTACTTTGTTGATTTGCCTATTCAAAAATTGCTTTGAATGGTTCAAAAGAAACTGTAAGAATTTATAAAGAAGAAAATTATTGTTCAATTGGACAAAAAATAGGTTATACATTATGTTTTATAACTGTCATAGGTTTATATATTTTCTGAATAGCAAAATATTATTCTTTATCAAAAGAACAAAAACATGAATTAAAAGCTTATAGAATTGAGTAATTAAAATATGGAAAGAATTAAATTAGCAAATATTTTAACAGAACAAAGAAATTCAAATTCAAGACATTTAGAACAAAAAACTGTTGAAGAAATATTAACAATTATCAACAATGATGACGCAACACTTGCTACTGCAATAAAAAAAGAGATACCAAAAATTTCAAAAGCCATAGAATTGATAGTTCCAAAAATTTTAAATCAAAACGGTCGCTTAATTTATCTTGGCGCTGGTTCTTCAGGCAGAATGGGTGTTTTAGATGCAAGTGAAATGCTACCAACATATGGTGTAAAAGATAAAATTATTGGTTTAATAGCTGGTGGGGACCAAGCTCTTAGACTGCCAATTGAAGGTGCAGAAGATAAAAAAGAATTTGCAATAGTAGATTTGAAAACTATTAATTTGAATCAAAATGATGTAGTTTTAGTTATTGGTGCATCAGGAAGAACACCATATTGTATTGGAGCTTTAGAATATGCAAAAGTAATTGGTGCATTGCCACTTGCTTTATGTATGACAAATAATGCAGAATTTGAAAAATATGCAGATATTACATTAAATGTTATTTCTGGACCAGAAATAGTTACAGGTTCAACTAGAATGAAAGCTGGTACTGCAACAAAAATGGTTTTAAATATGATTTCAACAACGATTATGATAAAAATGGGTAAAGTTTATGATAATTTAATGATTGATGTTAGAGCTTCAAACGAAAAATTAATATCAAGATGCGTAAACATTGTAAGTGAATTAGTAACAACAACAGATGAACAAAAAATAATAGATGCGCTAAAAAAAGCAGATTATAATTGTAAACTAGCAATTGTAATGCTTGAAAAAAATATTGATGTAAATCAAGCAAAAGATTTATTATTAAAAAATAATGATAATCTTGGAGAAACTTTAAAATAATGTGATCTGACTTAAGTAAGGCTCAAAAATTTACAATTTTGGCCTTACTTTTAGTGTCTTTATTGATATTTACAATTGGAGCAGCATTATTTTTTGTAGTAAAACCTCAATTAGTAGGTATAATTTTAATGATAATAGGTGCAGTCGGTGCTTTATCTGGAACAATTGTGTGAATTATTTTTAAAAATTTCTTTAAAAATAATAAAAAGGGAGATGCAGAAAAATGGGATTAGCAGCAATAATTCCTATTTTAATATTTGCATCTATATTAATATCATTTTTTGGATCTATAGCTGGAGTTGGAGGAGGAGTATTATTTATTCCTCTTTTATTGATGATTTTTCCAGAAAAATCATTTGAAGAATTAAAATTTGTATCTACTTTGTTAGTTTTTATTTCAGCGTTTATAAATGTATTAATAGAAATAATTAAAAAAAGAATCAATTGATGGTTAATGTTGGTTATTTTGATATTTTCTGTGCCATCAATATTATTTGGTAATTGACTAGCAACTTTGTTTGATCAAAATATAGCAAAATTAATTATTGCAGTATTATTATTTTTAGTGACTGTATTATTAATTATTGCTGAATACGTTATCAAACCCTTGCAATTGAAAAAAAGCGAAAATATAGATCAAACACAAACAGATAATGTAAATGCATCAAATTTAATTGAACAAAAAAAAAATAGTTGATTTATGTTAAAAATAAATGCAGATACAAAAGTTAATTTATTTTGGATAATTTTAATAACAATAGTTGGTGGAATAGTTACGTCTGTTACAGGTATGGGTGGTGGACCGATATTAATGCCAATGCTTTTATTAATTTGTTTATTATCAATGAAAGAGGCAGCTCCGATTTCACATATCATAATTGGTATCACATCAGCAGTTTCGTTAATTTTTCAATACAATATGTTTGACAATAAAGAATTAAATTTACATTTATCTCTACCTATGATTATGGGAGTTATTGCGGGAACAATAGCATGTATGTATGCAAAAAAATATATTACAAAAGAAATTTATATAAAATGAATATTAATTGTGTTAATTTGAGTATCAATAGGTAAAATTATTTTTGATTTGGCCTCAAATTGATAAAAAGTGCAAATAAATACAAAATTTTGTTAATATTTATACAAAATTTGTTAAAAAATAACTAAATTTGTATTAAAACTGTACTTTTTGTAAAATTAATTATATAATGTTTTTGTACATAACCAGAATTGGAGACACTAACATGTATAAACAAGGTGATAAAGTTAAAGTTAAAATTACGAGTACTGTTACATATGGAGCTTTTTGTGAAGTAGTTGACAGCGACCCGTTAGTAAGAGGATTAATTCATATTTCAGAAATTTCTTCATTGTATGTTAGCAATATTGAAGACTATTTTAAAGTTGGCGATGTTGTAGAATGTGAAGTTATATCATTTTTACCAGAAAAAAATCAATTGAATCTTTCATACAAAAAAATTCATGATGGAAAAAATGAAGCATCAACAAATGCACTGCCAGAAACTGGTACAGGTTTTAAAAATTTGAAAAAATCAACAGTTGACAAAGTTAAAAAAAATTAACTATAAAATTTTTACTTAAACTATTCTTGAATTCCGTTAAGCTTTAACAACTTAACGGTTTTTTTATTGTCTATAAATAGATTTATTCGTAGTATTTTTGAATTAAATTGGTTATAATTCTATTTGAAATGATTAATAATATAAATTTATATTAATTATTTATAAATAGGGGTGTTTTTTTATGATTAAAGTATTATTGGATTATGCTAAATTAAATAATTTAGCAACTTATATTAGTGATAAGGAAATAAAACAAATCGGGGAAATGATTTACAAAAAAACTGGCTTAGGTTCGGATTTTTTAGGTTGATTAGATTGAGCTGAAAATTATTTAAATGATAAAGAATATACGGAATTAAAATTAAAAGCAGAGCAAATTAAAAAACAAGTAGAAGTATGTTTAGTTATAGGAATTGGAGGTTCTTATTTGGGGGCAAGAGCTGCAGATAATATGATAAATGGTTTGCATAATAAAAATAATGTAGAAATGATATATATCGGTAATACGATGTCAGCAACTTATTTAGCGCAAATAAAAGATTATGTTAAAGATAAAAAATTTTCAATTATTAATATTTCAAAATCAGGAACTACAGTTGAACCTTCAATTTCATTTAGAATTTTTGAAGAACTGTTAATTAATCAAATTGGGCAAGAAAATGCAAAAGAATTGATTATTGCAATTACAGATAAATCAAAAGGAGCTTTATTCACATTGGCAAAATCAAAAGGTTATAAATCTTTTGTTATACCAGATAATATAGGTGGAAGATTTTCTGTTTTGACACCAGTTGGTTTATTGCCATTAGCAATTTCTGGTGTAAATACAGATCAAGTTTTGCTGGGAGCTATAAAAGCACAAAAAAAATTAGCAGATATCTCATTAAATAATGAGGCAATTAAATATGCAGTTGCAAGATACTTATTACATACTAAATATAATTTTAAAGTTGAAGCATTAGTTTCTTATGAAATGCAAATGCAATTAATGTGTGAATGATGAAAGCAATTATTTGGCGAATCAGAGGGTAAAGAAAATAAAGGATTATTACCATTTTCAATGATTTTTTCTACAGATTTACATTCTCTTGGACAATTTGTTCAAGAAGGAACAAAAAATATTTTGTTTGAAACAATTATAGATATTAAAAAACCAACATTAGATTTATTGATACCAAAAACTGTAGACAATTTAGATAATTTAAATTATTTGACAGATAAAACTATTAATGAAATCAACCATGTTGCATTAAAAGGCGTTTTACAAGCACATGCAGATTCCGCAAACATCCCAAATATCATTTTAGAATTTGAAAGTATGAATGATTTACAATTTGGTTATGCAGTATATTTTTTTGAATTAGCAGTGGCATATTCTGGATATTTACTTGGCATTAACCCATTCAACCAACCAGGTGTTGAAATTTACAAAAAAAATATGTTTAAACTTTTGGGTAAACCACAATAATTTTAAAGAAGGGCTGTTGAAAATGATAATTGATATTGAAAAATTAATTTATTTAAGCGAACAACAAAAAAAATTGGACAATTATATTGAAAATGATTTAAATATTGATAAAACACTTTTGCAAACAAAAAGACAAATTGCATTATTTGTAGAATTTGGTGAATTTTTAAATGAAGTTAGATCATTCAAATTTTGATCAAAAAAATTGCCATCTGAAAAAAATATTCAATTAGAAGAATATATTGATGGATTGCATTTTATTGTTTCTATTGGTAACAACATTCATTTTAATTTTTCAAATTTTAAATATGTAGAAATGACTTTTGAAGACAATTTTGATACAGCAACTTTAAAATTTTTAGAAATTTTTGTTTTGTTTACAAAGGATAATTCATTAACAAATTATCAAAATTTATTGAATTATTTCTTTGCTTTTGCAAATATATTGAAATATTCATGAAAAGAAATAATGAATGCATATGAATTAAAAAATCAAATAAATTATGAGCGTAAAAATAATAATTATTAATAGTTATAGTCAGTAAAAAAGAGAGAGGAAAATTTGTTTTGGGCAAAATGAATGATTATTTAAAAACAAAAGATGAATCATCAACGAATTCTTTCAAAGAAAGAATTCGAGAACTGAAAAAATTAATTAATGATCAAAAAGATGATGCTTCTGTGACAGATGAAAAAAATGAAGATCCAAATTTTGATCCAAAAAGGCCGATTTTAAAATTATATGATGATCCTCCAGAAACTGATGACAATACAAAAAATAAAGAGGATGAATATACTTCATCAAGTAAACTTGTTATGCCAGATAGAGATTCACCGTTTGCTTTGGGCAGAAGAACAGACATATTAAATCGTGCAAACATGATGAAAAGCAATTTCCATGAATTAGCAAATACTCAAAAAGTACGACGTTCTGATGAAATGATTAACGGCATATTAGATCCGATATTAATCAAAAAAATAGAAAAAGAGTTTAAATTTTTAATTGTTAAAAAAACAAATAAAGAGATTATTTTAAAATTTGAAAAATATGGATTTGAATTTATGCATAATATTATAGATGGTAGATATTGAGTTAATGCATTAAAATTTATAGAACCGTATGATACAAAACCAAACAAAATGAATTATCAACATGTTTGAATAGGACAATCATTTATCGCTTATGGTTTTCCAACTGCTCAACAAACTATAGAAAAAATGTATTCCATGATGACATCTGGTCAAACTGGACCATCGTTATTTAGAGATTTTTTAATAGGATATGATTTTAAGGCAAATAGAATTATTTCAGGGAAAAAAGCATATTTAATGGAACATGATGAATATATTAAATTTCAGAAATGATTTACAAAAAATAAAATTCACATTATGGTGAAAACAGATGGTGTTTATGATCAAGAAGATTTCCAACAAGAATATCGTGATCTTAAAGCTATTGGTAAATCGATGACTGCTTTGCAAATTATGAAGGGTAAAATGTTGCCGTTACCAAGAAAAGCATCTTTAATTGTGACAATACCCGTAAAAAACCCAAAATATAAGGGTAAAGATTGAGAAGATCCAACAAGTAAACTTTATAAAATAGGATTTTTATTCACTTAAGAAATGTGAGATTTTAAATGATTGAAAATAAAATATTATCTTCATTAAAAAATGAACAAGTAAAATACTGAACTTCATTAAAACAGATGAAAAATATTAAAAAATTTAAACAATTTATTATTGAAACAAATCATCTTGTAGATATTGCTTTAAAAAAAGGAATTGTTAAAACATTAATTGGTTCAAAAAGTGAACTAGAAAAATATAGTTTTCAAAATAAAATAGAAGTTTCTCAATCAATTATTGAAAAGATTTCTAATGTAAAAACTAGTCAATCTATTTTTGCAATATGTGATTTAATTACAGAAGTATTCGATCCACAAATTGAAAAAATTTTAATGATAGATGACATTCAAGACCCAGGAAATCTTGGAACATTGTTTAGAACTGCAAAAGCATTTGGATTTAATCAAATCGTGATGTCACCGAATACTGTGTCTGTTTATAATGATAAACTATTGCGCTCAACACAAGGGATAATTTTTGCATTAAATTTTTGTTATAGAGATATAGAATTAACAATTAATCAATTAATAGCATCTGGGTTTCAAATTTTATCAACATTTTTAGACGAACAAAGCATAAATTATTTGGAGTTTACACCAAATAAAAAGTTTTGTTTATTATTAGGAAATGAAGGCAATGGATTATCAGATGAATTACGTAAATTAACTGATATAAATGTAACCATAAAAACAAATGACGTTGAATCGCTAAATGTTGCAATAGCAGGTGCTATTTTAATGGCTAGATTTAATTAATTCATTTGTAATAACAAGTAGAAAAAAGGAAGAAAAAATATGGAAAAAATAAAAGCATATATTAATGGTAATTTTATAGATAATGGTTCTTGACTTGATATTGAAAATCCAAGTACACTTTCTATAGCTGGTCAAGTGACTGCGTTAACTCCAACAGATATCGATTTGGCCTTTGAATCCGCCAAAAAAGCACAAATAAATTGAGCAAAAACTCCAATTTTAAAAAGAATAAACGTTTTAAAAAGATTTAGAGATTTATTATTAAAAAACAAAGAATTTATTGCAGATTTGTTGGCTGCAGAAGTTGCAAAAAGTTATAAAGATGGTTTAACAGAAGTTGAAAGAACAGTAGAATTAATAGATTATACGTTCGAAGAAGCAAAAAGATTGTTTCCGCTTGCTCAAACTGGTGAAGAAATGGGGTTTGAAAATAAATTAGGCGTTTTTTATCGAATTCCAAAGGGTGTTGGTTTGGCTATTTCACCGTTTAATTATCCGATTAATTTAGCAGTTGCCAAAATAATTCCTGCATTAGTTAGTGGTAATGGACTTGTATTTAAACCAGCAACACAAGGTTCATTGGTAGGCGCATATATGGGTGTATTAATGCATGAAACTGAATTGCCAAAGGGCTTATTCAATGTTGTAACAGGTAGAGGTCGAGAAATTGGAGATTACTTAACAGCGCATAAATCAATAGATTTTATTTCATTTACAGGATCTGTTGCAGTTGGTAAAAAATTACAAAAAAACGCTTCTACTTCGGATTTGATTTTAGAATTGGGTGGCAAAGACCCAGCAATTGTCTTAGATGATTTAGATTTAGAAAATTATGCAAATCACATTGTAAGTGGAGCGTTCAATTATTCTGGTCAAAGATGTACGGCAATAAAACGCGTAATTACTACAAATAAAATTGCAGATAAATTAATTCCACTTTTAAAAGATAAAGTATCTAAATTATCTGTTGGTATACCTATGGAATCACCTATTATTACACCAATAATTGATTTAAAATCAACAGAATTTGTTCAATCATTAATTGATGATGCAAAAAATTTGGGTGCAACAATTGTTTGCGGAGATAAACGTGAAAAAAATTTGATGCAGCCAACTTTAATTGACAATGTAACAACAAAAATGAAATTAGCATGAGAAGAACCATTTGGACCAGTTTTGCCTGTTATTCGAATAGATGATTTAAAAGAGCAAATAAAAATTGCAAATGAATCAGAATTTGGTTTACAAGCTGCAGTTTTCGGACAAAATTTGTCAGAAACTTTACGTGTTGCAAAACAACTTGAAGCAGGTACAGTAAACATAAATAATAAAACTCAAAGAGGGCCAGATTCTTTTCCTTTTTTAGGAATAAAAAATTCTGGTGTTGGTGTTCAAGGTATTAGAGAATCTCTATTATCAATGACAAGATATCAAGGAATTATAATAAATTATTAATATTTTTTGCATTTTATAAGTTTTGTTGTTATTATATTGTTGTTTAAAGGGTAAATAAATTTAATATAAGGGTTGGTGTTTTAATGCGTAGTTTAAGAATTGTGGGTGGTGTTTTTTCACTGTTTGCAGGTATAATTACTATTTTATCTGTAATTATAATTGTAAAAACTGCTTTAGTTTTTCCTTCTGCTGAACTTTTGGATTCTTTTGTATTAAATAAATTTACAAACGCTGGTTTGTTGTATAAGATTATTAATATTTTAATGCTTATCTTTGCTTCAATTTTAATTATATTTTCTTTTGTTATGTACACAAAAAAATATAAATTAAGTTTGATTGTAATTTCAATGATTATTATTGTTTTAATTTTTGCTGTCAATATTTTAATGTATTTTGTTTATGATATGAGAAGTTATTATGTTGGTAGTGATGCTTATGAAAATTCTTTAATTTTACGTTCATTATCTATTTCTCTTGCATTTGTAACATTTGTGCTTTATTTATTAACAATAATTCTTGAAAATAACAAAAATAAAAATAATGTCAAAGAAAACACGCCAAATCAAATTCAATATGTTCAAACTTCAAATCATAATTTATTAAGAGAAAATGAAGACTCAGTTGATTTACATTCAAAATTAAATAGATTGAGAAGTTCATTAAATAAAAAAGCCAATGAATTTACAGATGATTCGGCAGAAATTTCTAGTGAATCTTCATCTTTAGAAGACTCTGAAAATATAAATTCTTCATCACAAGCAGAAACTATTGTTGTTGATAATGAAAAACAAGCTGTAAATGCTAATTCAAATATTGTAAAAGTGGTTGAAAAACCTCAATTTGATAATTCAATAAAAGACCCATATAAACAAACTATAATTCCGAGACGTTCAGGTGTATCAAATCATTTTGATCGCCCAATTGGTAATACCAAACAAACACAACCAAAAAAAGCCGAACACAAACGCCCAGAATTAATTGATTCTTATAAAAATAAAGTTTTTATTGAAGATTCAGATAGGATTTGAGATGCTTTAAAGCAACAAGAACGTCCAGGAATTAATGTTCCTTTACCTGATGCACAAGTTAACAATATTAATGATTCTGATGAATATAAACGTAATCAAGCAGAACAATTAAATGAAAATACAAATACAAATAATACTTCTATATCACCTAATAATAATGAAACACCTAATAATAATGAAAATACTGATTCGGAAGACTCTCAATTTTCAATTGATTGGGGAGAAGATTAATACTTTAAATAAAAAATAATTTTATTTAAGGTGAACCCCACTTTTGGGGTTCACCTTATTTAAATGTTCATTTTTTAATTGAATAAAATAAGATAATGCATATGTCAATAATAATGGGGTTGAATAAAATTTATAAAAAAATAAAATAGTTTAATTTTTTATATTTTATAGTATATAATGAAAGTGTCATTTTATAAAATATGAAATGGCATAATAAATATGCATAGCAAGTATTTTTTATTTTTTAACGTTGATAATTTTAAAAAGTTATAAGTTTTTGACAAGTCCAGAAGTGTTTGTATTATGCAAAGGAATTTGCTAATATTTAGAAAATTATTAAATTAAGTTTATTCTGATTATCTTGAACTGTTTTCAATAAAAATTTAATGTAAATAATAAAATTTATGTATTAATATTTATAAAAATGAATAAATGTAGTTATGAATTATACGTCATATTAAAAAAATGTTGTTTTAAATATTTTTTTAATATGAACCGTTCTTTTGGTAAATTATTTAAAGCAATTTAATGTTCCATACAAAAGAATGCATAGAAAATTTATAACAAAAAATTAGTTGAATACTTATAAAAATCATCAATTTTATTTTTGATATGTTATTTAAAAAATATAAAAAAGCAATCTAGTCTTTGTCTGTTTTTCTTGTTGTGTTTTAAATGCTGAGTTAATAAAATTCGGATCATTTAAATTAAAAATCTAAAGTTTATGCTTTAGATTTTTTAATTTTGTCTTTAAATATTTGCCTAAATGTTTGCATTTTTAGAATAATTAATCACATTTAAATGTAATTAGTATATTTTTTATAAATAATGTAAAAATAGTTGACAAATAGTAAGTTACTTGTTATTATCTCTAAGTCGCACTTTGAGCACGATGAATATTAGATTTTATTAAGTTATATAAATTTTTAAAAAAGCTTAAATTTTCTATTAAAACGCTTGTATTTATACTTCAAACAGTGTATATTCATTTGTGGCGCTCAAGTTGGCGTAACGATCTTTGAAAACTAAATAGAACAAACAACCAAAATCTTATCAATTTAACATAAAGTTAATTTTTGAGTTTAGGACAATAAAAAAGGAAATAGTCAGTATTAAATCATCATTAAATTTTAATGAGAGTTTGATCCTGGCTCAGGATGAACGCTGGCGGCATGCCTAATACATGCAAGTCGAACGGGGTGCTTTTGCACCCAGTGGCGAACGGGTGAGTAACACGTATCTAATCTACCTTCTTGAGGGGAATAACAGTTGGAAACGACTGCTAATACCGCATAACACTGCATTATGGCATCAGAAGCAGTTGAAAGGTGCGTTTGCACCGCAAGAAGATGAGGATGCGGCGCATTAGCTAGTAGGTAGGGTAAAAGCCTACCTAGGCAATGATGCGTAGCCGAACTGAGAGGTTGATCGGCCACATTGGGACTGAGATACGGCCCAGACTCCTACGGGAGGCAGCAGTAGGGAATTTTTCACAATGGACGAAAGTCTGATGAAGCAATGCCGCGTGAGTGATGACAGTCTTCGGATTGTAAAGCTCTGTTGTCAGGGAAGAATTACTAGAGGAGGAAATGCCTTTAGAGTGACGGTACCTGACCAGAAAGTCACGGCTAACTATGTGCCAGCAGCCGCGGTAATACATAGGTGACAAGCGTTATCCGGATTTATTGGGCGTATAGGGTGCGTAGGCGGCTAGGCAAGTTTGAGGTTAAAGACCGGGGCTCAACTCCGGTTCGCCTTGAAAACTGTTTAGCTAGAGTTCGGGAGAGGTAGATGGAATTCCATGTGTAGCGGTGAAATGCGTAGATATATGGAGGAACACCAGTGGCGTAGGCGATCTACTGGCACGATACTGACGCTGAGGCACGAAAGCGTGGGGAGCAAATAGGATTAGATACCCTAGTAGTCCACGCCGTAAACGTTGAGTACTAAGTGTCGCAATATAACGCGGTGCTGCAGCTAACGCATTAAGTACTCCGCCTGAGTAGTATGCTCGCAAGAGTGAAACTCAAAGGAATTGACGGGGACCCGCACAAGTGGTGGAGCATGTGGTTTAATTCGAAGCAACGCGAAGAACCTTACCAAGACTTGACATCCAGTGCAATGCTACAGAAATGTAGCGGAGGTTAACATTGAGACAGGTGGTGCATGGTTGTCGTCAGCTCGTGCCGTGAGGTGTTGGGTTAAGTCCCGCAACGAGCGCAACCCTTATCATTAGTTACTAACATTTAGTTGAGCACTCTAATGAGACTGCTAGTGTAAGCTAGAGGAAGGTGGGGATGACGTCAAATCATCATGCCCCTTATGTCTTGGGCTACACACGTGCTACAATGGCCGGTACAAACTGTTGCTATCCCGCGAGGGGGAGCTAATCAGAAAAAGCCGGTCTCAGTTCGGATTGAAGGCTGCAACTCGCCTTCATGAAGCCGGAATCACTAGTAATCGCGAATCAGCAATGTCGCGGTGAATACGTTCTCGGGTCTTGTACACACCGCCCGTCACACCATGAGAGTTGGTAATGCCAGAAGTGGGTTGTCTAACCGCAAGGGGGACGCTTACTAAGGTAGGATTAGCGATTAGGGTGAAGTCGTAACAAGGTATCCGTACGGGAACGTGCGGATGGATCACCTCCTTTCTATGGAGAAAGACAATAGCTGTTTTAATGATTTACAGCTAGACTATTTTCGTTCTATTTAGTTTTCAGAGATTGTTAGATTTAACAATCTCTGAAAAAAACTTGTTCTTTGAAAACTGAATATCTAGATGAAAATATAGGAAATAAATGTAAATTTATTTCCAACAATTCTTAATTTTTTAAATTATAGAATGACATCAATTTTGTTATTTCAATATTAATATAAAAAACTAAAATTGTCATCAAATTGCAAATTAGGTTTTTCTCTAAAAAGTATAGTAAGGGCATATAGTGAATGCCTTGGAAAATGGAGCCGAAGAAGGACGTGACTACCTGCGAAAAGCATCGGGGAGCTGGAAGTAAGCTTTGATCCGGTGATGTCCGAATGGGGAAACCCACTACGATTCATCTCGTAGTATCCACAATTGAATTCATAGATTGTGAGAAGGGAACCTTGGGAACTGAAACATCTTAGTACCAAGAGGAAAAGAAAACGAATGTGATTCTGTCAGTAGCGGCGAGCGAAAGCGGAACAGGCCAAACCGGTCTACGGGCCGGGGTTGTAGGACTCTTGTTAGAGTTACAAAGTTTGTGTGTAGCAGAATGTGTTGGGAAGCACAAGCATAGAGGGTGATACTCCCGTATGCGAAACATACAAACCTCGAAAGAGTATCCTGAGTACGGCGGGGCACGAGAAACCCTGTTGGAATCTACCCAGACCACTGGGTAAGCCTAAATACTACCATTTTACCGATAGTGAACCAGTACCGTGAGGGAAAGGTGAAAAGTACCCCGTGAGGGGAGTGAAATAGTTCCTGAAACTATATGCTTACAAGAAGTCAGAGCCCGTTAAGGGGTGATGGCGTGCTTTTTGTAGAAAGAGCCGGCGAGTTGCAATATCATGCAAGGTTAAGTGGAATACACGGAGCCGCAGTGAAAGCGAGCCTTAATAGGGCGTTTAGTATGGTGTTGCAGACACGAAACCGGGTGATCTAGCCATGAGCAGGTTGAAGTAGGGGTAAAACTCTATGGAGGACCGAACCAACGTTCGTTGAAAAGACCGTGGATGACTTGTGGCTAGCGGTGAAATTCCAATCGAACCCGGAGATAGCTAGTTCTCCCCGATATAGCTTTAAGGCTAGCGTCGAGGTTGAGTATTATGAATGTAGAGCACTGAATGTCTGATGGCCCCACCTAGGGGTACTGAATACAATTAAACTCCGAATGTCATAAATATATACTCGGCAGTCAGAACATGGGTGATAAGGTCCATGCTCGTGAGGGAAACAGCCCAGATCGTCAGTTAAGGTCCCTAAGTGTATACTAAGTGTGTAAGGATGTGGAATTGCACAGACAGCTAGGATGTTGGCTCAGAAGCAGCCATCATTTAAAGAGTGCGTAACAGCTCACTAGTCGAGTGATTCTGCGCCGAAAATGTACCGGGGCTTAAGTATACCACCGAAACTACGGATTGTACTTTTTGTACAGTGGTAGGGGAGCGTTCTAAGGGCAATGAAGTCAGACCGTAAGGACTGGTGGAGCGCTTAGAAGTGATTATGCCGGCATGAGTAACGTTTGGGAGTGAGAATCTCCCATGCCGTTTGACCAAGGTTTCCTGGGCAAGGTTCGTCCACCCAGGGTTAGTCGGGACCTAAGGCGAGGCCGAAAGGCGTAGTCGATGGACAACAGGTTGATATTCCTGTACCGATTATAGTGTGATGGAGTGACGGAGAAGGGTAGTGTGTGCCGGCTGTTGGATATGCCGGTCTAAGCATCGAGGCGGTAGTATTGGCAAATCCGTACTGCAACGCTAGAGTGTGATGGGGAGTGAACGGTTCGCCTAGTAACGAAGCGCATGATCTCATGCTTCCAAGAAAAGCTTCTAACTTAATCTATAATCGCCCGTACCTAGAACGAACACACGTGGTCAAGGAGAGAATCCTAAGGCAAGCGAGAAAACTATAGCTAAGGAACTCTGCAAAATAACCCCGTAAGTTCGCGAGAAGGGGCGCTCATTTCGGTGAGCCGCAGTGAAGAGGGAGGGGCAACTGTTTAGCAAAAACACAGCTCTCTGCAAAGTCGTAAGACGAAGTATAGGGGGTGACGCCTGCCCAGTGCTGGAAGGTTAAGAGGAGATGTTAGCTTCGGTGAAGCATTGAATTGAAGCCCCAGTGAACGGCGGCCGTAACTATAACGGTCCTAAGGTAGCGAAATTCCTTGTCAGGTAAGTTCTGACCCGCACGAAAGGCGTAATGATCCCTTCGCTGTCTCGGCTGTAGACTCGGTGAAATTTTAGTACCAGTGAAGATGCTGGTTACCCGCAACTAGACGGAAAGACCCCGTGGAGCTTTACTATAACTTGATATTGAATTTTGGTGTAACGTGTAGAGGATAGGTGGGAGACTATGAAGTGAGAACGCTAGTTCTTGTGGAGTCATCCTTGGAATACCACCCTCGTTACATTGAAGTTCTAACCTAGACCCGTTATCCGGGTCAGGGACAGTGTCTGGTGGGTAGTTTGACTGGGGCGGTCGCCTCCTAAAATGTAACGGAGGCGTTCAAAGGTACCCTCAGCATGGTTGGAAATCATGCAAAGAGCGCAAAGGTAGAAGGGTGCTTAACTGCGAGACTTACAAGTCGAACAGATGCGAAAGCAGGACTTAGTGATCCGGCGGTCCCGTGTGGAAGGGCCGTCGCTCAACGGATAAAAGTTACCCCGGGGATAACAGGCTGATCTCCCCCAAGAGTTCACATCGACGGGGAGGTTTGGCACCTCGATGTCGGCTCATCGCATCCTGGAGCTGAAGTTGGTTCCAAGGGTTGGGCTGTTCGCCCATTAAAGCGGTACGCGAGCTGGGTTCAGAACGTCGTGAGACAGTTTGGTCCCTATCTGTTGTGGGCGTAGGAAAATTGAGAAGAGCTGTTCCTAGTACGAGAGGACCGGAATGGACGCACCCCTGGTGCTCCTGTTGTCACGCCAGTGGCATAGCAGGGTAGCTATGTGCGGAAAGGATAATCGCTGAAGGCATCTAAGCGAGAAGCCTCCTTCAAGATGAGTTTTCCCATTCGAAAGAAGTAAGATCCCATGTAGACCACATGGTTGATAGGATGGGTGTGTAAGCACGGTGACGTGTTCAGCTAACCATTACTAATAGATCGAGAGTCTTTTTAGGCAAGAAAAACCTAAAACATAATTTGCAGTTTGTCTAATATTCAGTTTTCAGAGGATAAGAAACAATAAAGATGATTTATTGATTGTTATGTTCTGTGAAACATAATCTGGTGCTAATAGCATAGTGGTCACACCTGTTCCCATGCCGAACACAGAAGTTAAGCACTATTACGGTGAAAATACTCCTTTGGGGGAAGATAGCGCGGTGCCAGTTTAAAAAAAATAACCTTAGGGTTATTTTTTTTGTTTAAGTTAATATTGTAATTATTTTTATGGATAAATTTTTGTATATTAAATATATTTTTTATTTTAAATATTTATATAAATTCATTTTTTTAAATTAATTAGTATAGAATATTTTTGGATAACTTATATATTAAGAATAATTTTCCAATTTATAAATAAATTATTAAAGCAAAGTATTAATTGATATTTAGACTTTCTTTAAATTAGTAATAATTGATTAACTTAGAATATGCAATTTTTTATTATGATATTTTAATTAAACATTGACAGTATTACAAGTACATTAATTTTATTGTTAAAGTATGTATAAATGAATCTCAATAGTTATAGTAGAGGAAAAAATATGATTTTAATTGTTAACTCTGGAAGTAGTTCAATTAAATTTAAAATGTACGAAAACAAAAACGAACATTTAAATATTTTAGTTGAAGGAATAGCAGAAAGAATAAACGTAGACGGGATATTAAAAATTAAATTTAATAATCAAATATATGAATATAAAGATAAATTAAATGATCACTTATCAGCAGTAGATAGTATTTTGACAAAATTCGAAGAACTAAACATTATTGAAAACATTGATAATATTAAAGGTATCGGTTTTAGAATTGTTCATGGTGGAGAAAAAATCATCAAACCATGCATAATTACTAAAGAAGTTATTGAAATAATTAAAAGAAATATTAAATTAGCTCCATTGCATAACCCTGGTGCTTTAGCTGCAATCACTGCATTTAAACAAACAGTGCCAAAAGCTAAATTAATAGGATGTTTTGATACATCATTTCATACAACAATGCCAAAACATAATTTTCTATATGCAATACCTTATGAGTATTATGAAAAACTTGGTGCAAGAAAATATGGATTCCATGGTATAAGCTATGATTATATAACGTCAAAAGTTGCAAAAATTTTAGATAGAAATGAAAATAATTTAAATTTAATTATTTGCCATTTGGGTAATGGTGCAAGTATAGCGTGCGTAAAAAACGGAAAATCTTATGATACATCAATGGGATTAACTCCTTTAGCTGGATTAGTGATGGGAACAAGATGTGGCGATATTGATTCATCAATAATTGATTTTTTAATAAAAAATACTGAACAAACATTGGATGATGTTTTTAACGTTTTAAATAAAAAATCAGGCTTATTGGGTATAAGTGGTATTTCAAGTGACATGCGAGATATTTGTCAAGCAAAAAATGAAGGTAATGAAAGGGCAATTTTAGCTTTTAATATTTATGCACAAAAAATTGCAGATTATATAGTAAAATATGCAAATTTATTAGAAGGTGAAATTGATGCAATTATTTTTACAGCTGGTATTGGAGAAAATGCAGCAGATGTTAGAAAAGCTGTAATTGATTATATAAAAATTATGAAATTAGATATGGATGATAATTTAAATAATAAAAATTACTATGATTATCTAAAAATAAATAACGATGATTCTGAATATAAAATTTTTAAAATACGCACGGATGAAGAATTAATGATTTGCCAAGAAGTTCAAAAATTCATTACAAATGAGTAGAATCATTATTCTTACATTTTTCTAATAAACATCTCTTTTTAAATAAAATTATCATTTTTTTAAAAAAAATATAAAAATAGGAATAAAATGTTAGCGGAGGTGAAATCTATTGAATAAAAAACAATGAGATGATTTTGAAACTGGAATTTGAACAGAAGAAGTTGATGTTAGAAACTTCATTCAATTAAACTATAAGCCATATGATGGCAATGATTCATTCCTTTCAAAACCTACAGATGCTACAAATAAACTTTGAGAGCAAATTATGAATTTAACAAAAAAAGAAAGAGCTGCGGGTGGAGTATTAGACGTTGACTCGGATATACCATCAACTATAACTTCACACGGTGCGGCTTATATAGATAAAAATTTAGAAAAAGTTGTTGGTTTGCAAACTGATAAGCCATTTAAAAGAGCGCTTATGCCATGAGGTGGCATAACTATGGCTGTTCAAGCTAATGAATCTTATGGATTTACAGTATCAGAACGTGTAAAAAATATTTTTACAGATTATAGAAAATCGCATAACCAGGGAGTGTTTGATGCATATACAACAGATATGCGAAAAATTCGTCGCAGTCACATAGTTACTGGTTTACCAGATACTTATGGTCGTGGACGTATTATAGGTGACTATCGTCGATTGGCTTTGTATGGAACTAATTTTTTAATCACAGAAAAACAAAATGATGCCGCTTTAGTAGATGGAGAAATGACAGAAGCCAAAATTCGTTTACGAGAAGAAATTTCAGAGCAAATAAAAGCATTAAAACAAATTGAAAAAATGGCTGCCAGTTATGGCTTTGATGTAACAGAACCTGCCGCTAATGCACATGAGGCGTTCAATTTTACATATTTAGCTTATTTAGCTGCAATTAAACAAAATAATGGGGCTGCAGAATCTTTTGGGAGAACAGCTACATTTTTAGATATTTATATTGAGCGCGATATTAAAAAAGGAATATTAACAGAAGAACAAGCACAAGAATTGGTTGATCATTTAGTTATGAAACTAAGGATTGTTAAATTTGCTAGAACGCCTGCGTATAATGAAGTTTTTTCTGGTGATCCAGTATGAGCTACAGAATCGATTGGTGGAATGGGTCTTGATGGGCGCACACTTGTAACTAAAAATTGTTTTAGATATATACATACTTTAGCAAATATGGGTCCTTCACCTGAACCAAATTTAACAATTCTTTGATCTAAACAATTACCAGAATCATTTAAAGAATTTTGTTCTAAATATTCAATTTTATATTCATCAATGCAATATGAAAACGATGATATAATGCGTATAACTCATGGCGATGATTATGCTATTGCTTGTTGTGTTTCGCCAATGAAAGTTGGAAAACAAATGCAATTTTTCGGTGCAAGAACAAATTTAGCAAAAACATTGTTATATGCAATTAATGGTGGAATTGACGAATTATCTGGTGAACAGATATCGCCAAGATTTGAACCAGTAACTACAAAAGATGATGAACCATTGGATTTTGATGAAGTATATGCAAAATTTGATAATATGATGACTTGGGTTGCAGATAAATACGTTAACACGTTAAATGTCATTCATTACATGCATGATAAATATTATTATGAAAGTGCAGAAATGTGTTTTTATGACACTAATTTGCATAGATTTTTTGCAACTGGAATTGCTGGTTTATCTGTTGTTGCAGATTCATTATCTGCAATTAAATATGCAAAAGTTTATCCAATTAGAGATAAAAGAGGAATTATTACAAGTTATAAAACAGAAGGTGATTTTCCAAAATATGGAAATGATGATAACCGTGTTGATGATATAGCAAAAACATTAGTTAAAACATTTATGAACAAAATACGTAGTCATGAAACCTATCGAAATTCAGAAGCAACAATGTCTGTGTTAACAATTACATCAAATGTAGTTTATGGTAAATCAACTGGAGATACGCCAGATGGTAGAAAATATCCAGAAGCATTTGCACCAGGTGCCAATCCAATGCATGGACGTGACTGTTCTGGTGCAGTTGCATCATTAGCATCAGTATCAAAAATACCATTTAGGCATGCAGCAGATGGAATATCAAATACATTTTCAATTATTCCGAATGCCCTAGGAAAAGACGATAACTTAGTAATTTTAGGTGACTTTAAAGTTTCTGGAGAAATACCAGAAGAAGCAAAAATTAAAGAACATAAATAAAAGGAGGCATAATAATATGTCACAAGATGTTTCAAAACAACAAATTAATAATTTAAAAAATATGTTAGATGGATACATGAAAAATGGTGGACACCATTTAAATGTGAATGTTTTAAATAGAGAAACTTTGTTAGATGCACAAAAAAATCCAGATAATTATCCTCAATTAACTATTAGAGTTTCTGGATACGCTGTTAATTTTGTTAAATTAACAAAAGATCAACAAGATGAAGTTATTTCTAGAACTTTTCATTCATGTATGTAGTAAAAATAGAGTACTAATAATCAAAAGATTATTAGTTCTTTTATTTTTTTAAACAGTAATTATGAACGCATATTACAATAGTATTGAAACTTTTGGTGCTGTTGATGGTCCAGGAATTAGATTAGTTATATTTTTACAAGGTTGCTTTTTGCGATGTAAATATTGTCATAATCCGGAAACAATTGCATTTACGAAAGAAAAACAAATTTCGGTAAATGAAGTAATAAAATTATATGAAAAAAATAAAAATTTCTATGAAAGTGGTGGAATTACACTTTCTGGTGGTGAGCCAACTGCTCAAATTGAATTTTGCATTTCTTTATTTAAAAAATGCAAAGAGTTAAATATTAATACTTGTTTAGATACAGCTTTTAGTACATTTCATAATATTGATAAAGTAAAAGAGAAATGAATTGAACTTTTGAAATATACAGATATTGTTTTAGCTGATATAAAACATATTGATAATAAAAAACATCTGGACTTAACTGGTAAGCCAAATGAAGAAATACTAATGGCTGTAAAATTTTTAGATGAAAATGGAACAAAAATGTGAATAAGGCATGTTTTGGTTCCCGGTTATACAGATGATAAAGAAGATTTAATTCGATTAGGTCAATTTATTGGTACATTGAAAAATATGGAAAGATTTGAGATTTTACCATATCATAATATGATGATTCCAAAATATAGAAGATTAAATATGAAATTTTATTTAGATGGTGTTATACCACCAACAAAAGAGTATGCTAGTAAATGTAAAGATATTGTAGACTCTGGAATGAAAAGTGTATTGAAAATAATGAATTAAAATTATTATGTCTTTATTGAAATGAAAGGAAAAAAATGGAAAATACGGAAAAAATATTTGAGTTAGCTAGAGAAGCATATCAAGAATTTTTAACTTTAGATCAAAAAATGGTTAATAAAATTTTTAAAGCCGCAGCTTTAGCCGCAAATGAAAATAGAATAGAACTGGCAAAAATGGCTATTGTAGAAACTCATATGGGAATAGTTGAAGATAAAATTTTAAAAAACCATTTTGCAAGTGAATTTATTTATAACAAATATAAAGATTTGCAAACTGTAGGAACTTTTTATAAAAATGAAGCGTTGGGAATTCAAAAAATATACGAACCAATTGGAATAATTGGCGCCGTAATACCGACAACAAATCCAACATCAACAGCAATTTTTAAATGTTTGTTGGCTTTAAAAACAAGAAATGCAATAATTATTTCACCACATCCTGGTGCAAAAAATTGTACAATTGCTGCTGCAAAAATTGTTTTGGATGCTGCTGTTAAAGCAGGAGCACCAAAAAATATTATTGCTTGAGTTGAGGAACCTTCACTTGATGCAACAAATTATGTAATGAAGAATGCAGATATTATTTTGGCCACGGGTGGTCCTGGTATGGTCAAAGCTGCGTATTCATCTGGAGTTCCAGCAATTGGAGTTGGTGCTGGTAATGCACCAGCAATAATTGATGACTCAGCTAATTTAGACATTGCTACATCATCTATTATTCAATCAAATACATTTGATAATGGTGTTGTGTGTGCAACAGAAAATTCAGTTATAATTTTAGAGTCTGTCTATGACAAAACAATTAAATTATTTGAATCAAAAAATGCATATGTTGTCAAAAATGAAGAAGAAAAAAATAAATTTAGAAAAAAAATGTTTAAGGAAGGCAAATATGGTTTATTAGATCCTCAACTTGTAGGTCAAACTGCATTAAGAATTGCCGAACTTGTTGGTATAGAAATTCCAAAAACAACTAATTTTATTTTAGTTGAAACTGAAAAAACAACATACGATGAACCGTTGGCACATGAGAAATTATCAACATATGTAGCTGTGTATAAAGCAAAAGATTTTGATCATGCTATTTCCATGTCAAGAGATTTACTAAAAATGGGACCAGGTCATACTGCCTCACTATGAGTAAATCCAGATAAAGAAAAACAAAAAATAGAAAAATTTAAATCATTAAATCCTGGTAGATTAGTTGTTAATTCGCCAAGTTCACTTGGTGCAATTGGTGATATGTATAATTTTGGTTTGGAACCAAGTCTTACTTTAGGTTGTGGAACATATGGCGGAAATTCATTTTCGCAAAATGTAGGTCCATTAAACTTATTAAATATAAAAACTTTAGTAGAAAGAAGGGAAAATATGCAGTGATTACGTCTACCAGAAAGAATTTATCATAAATATGGTTCATTGGAATTTGCATTTGATGATTTAAAAGAGTGAGAAATAAAAAAAGCTGTTATTGTAACAGACAAAGTAATTAATCAATTATATGGTAAAAGAATTACAGATCAATTAGATAGATTGAAAATTGAATATATGCTATTTGATGGTGTTGAACCAAATCCAATGTTATCAACAACTGAAAAAGGTGCGGAAGAAATCAAAAAATATAAGCCTGATTTAGTTATTGGCTTTGGTGGTGGTTCATCAATGGATGCTGCCAAATTAATGTGATTGATGTATGAAAATGGTGAAGAAAAACTAGATTTTAAAGATTTAGCAGTAACATTTGCAGATATTAGAAAAAGAATTGTTAAATATCCAGCAACAGGCAGAAAAGCAAAAATGATTGCTATTCCAACAACATCAGGTACTGGATCTGAGGTAACACCATTTTCTGTAATTACAGATGATGAAACTCATACAAAATATCCATTAGCAGATTATTCTCTAACACCAAATATGGCTATTATAGATCCAGAATTAACGATGTCAGTTCCAAAAATGGCTACCAATGCACCAGCATTAGATGCACTTACACATTGTTTTGAAGCTTATGTTTCTGTAATGTCTACAGAGTATACAGATGGTTATGCAGTTCAGGGTGCAAAAAATATTTTACATTATTTACCTGCAGCATATCATAATGGAAAAGAAGATAAAGAAGCTAGAAGTAAAGTTATGAACGGAGCCACATTTGCAGGTATGGCATTTGCTAATGCATTTTTAGGTATTGTTCATTCGTTATCACACAAAGTTGGTGGACATCATGGTGTAGTTCATGGAGCTGCCAATGCCATAATTTTACCTTATGTTATTAGATATAATGCGGCATGTGTTATTGAAGGTGGAAAACAAGCTTATTTCTCACAATATACAACGCAAAATTCAATGGAAAAATATGCTAATATGGCAAAAGAATTAGGTTTAAAAGGTAAAAATAACGAAGAACTTGTTGATTCATTAATTGAAGCAGTCCAAAAATTAACAAGTGAAGTTGAACTACATCCTTCATTTAAATCGTATGGTGTTGATGAAAAAAAATTCTTTGACAGTTTAGATAAAATGTCAGAAGAGGCTTTCGATGACCAATGTACTGGTGCAAATCCACGTTATCCATTAATTGAGGATATTAAAGAAATTTATACAAATGCTTATTTTGGAAAACCAATTGAAAAATTTGCAAAATAATATCTAGTGTATAAATATAAAAATATCATTAATTTGTTTTATGTTAAATATATATAAATAACTTTAATATAAAATTCATAAATGTAAATAGGCAAAAAATAAAGAGCATATCAAGTAATGATATGCTCTTTATTTTTGACATGTAAATTATTTACAAATTATAAATTTAAAGTAGACAAACTTATTTAAAAAATAAATTCAAGACATAAAAATATAAATAATTGCTGAATTTTAGTGTATTTTTAAAATATATAGTAAAATCAATTGAGAATTAATATTATTTATAGTTGGAGAAAATATACCTATATTTGTTTATTTTATTATTTTTATATAACAGTATTATTAAATGATATCAAAGATTTTGATGAAGTAAATAAATAGTATGAATTATTTTTTGAAAAAACAAAACCTATCCGTACAACATTTCAAGTTGCAGCTTTACCAAAATAAGCACAAATTGAAATAGAGGCTATTGCAAGTATTTAAAAATTAAAATGACATTTAAAGTAATAGTTATTATTTTTTATGTCATTTCTATTTTCAAATATTATATAAAAATATATTTTTTAATTTATATATTGTAATAGTTTATTGGCATAAAAAATTAATATAATAAAAAATATTTTTTTGACATATTATTGTAAATTAGTAAAATAAATTTATAATAATACAAGATGTCATGCCTATTATGTAAGCGATTTTATTAAGGGGGACAATGTTATGAGTAAAAATAAATATATTGATTTCATGGAGCCACCCAGAGATTGAAAGGATGATGGGAATATTCATTCATTTTTTGCTTTTTTTAATGATAGAAAGATAAAAAATGAGATTTTAATTCCTGTTTTTCAAAGAAATTATTCTTGAAATGATGAAGAGGTTTCAGATTTTACTATACCATTTAAGAAATATTTTGATGCCTTCTTTAAGAGACAAAGTAGAGATATATCATATATTAATAAAAAACGATATGATTTTTTAATTCCTATAAATAATGAAAATACTTTTTTGGGATCTATGTATATTGCACCTAATTTAGATAATGATTAAACTTTATTAATAGATGGTCAGCAAAGAATTACTACTTTTTTTATTTTTTTGTTGTTTCAATGAAAAAAATTTTCAATGAAAAAGCATGAAATTGAATTAGCGATAAAATCAATTTCTGATGAGAGTTATAAAGAAAATTTATTAGAGTTATTTGATTTTTATAATATAAATATCAAAACTTTAATTTTTAAGGACAGAAATCAAACTAACCTGATAGTAGAAAATATTCGTTTTAAAACAGAAAACATTAACGATTATAAGATTTGAGAGTGATTATTAAAAATACTAAACAAAAAATCTATTGATGGTCTAGAACTAGATGATTCAATGAATTTTGTAGATTCAATCAAAAAATTAAAAATTTTAGTAAAAAGTGGAAAGTCAACTCTAAAATTGTAAACATTGGACTCAAATTTATTTAAATGTTTTAAAAATGCAGAGTTTTTCTTTAATGAAATTATAGATGAGATAGAAAATAATAATTGATATAATATAGAATATCTGAAAAAAATTAAAAATTCTGATATAACATTTTTGATTTGTTCTTTTTTGTTCGTTTTTGATTTTTCAAGAAGAATGAATTTTGGTATTTTTCAAATAGATGATATCAAATACATTGTAGAAACCTTTCAAAATATCAATTCAAGAGGTAAGCAATTATCTGCGTTTGACTACTTAAAAAATGAAATATATCAATTAATAAAAGATGATGAAAGTTGCAAATCAAAATTTTCAGTATTGATTGAAGAGATAGAAAATTTAATTGTAAAAACATATGGAAGCGTTGAATCTGCCGATTATTTGTTAGATATATTCAAAAGTATGTATTTAAATACGCTTGAAATTGGTAATGTTAAGGAAGTCAATAAAAGTAACGTTGTAAAATATTATATACACAACTTGTTAAAGAAAAAGTTTTTAAATAATCCAATTACTTTATTAGAACATATTAAAAAGTACTTAGAAAATTATTTAGAAATTTTTCCAAAATCTTATTTTTCTGAATCTGTTTCCAAATTAGATAATGATTATTTAGAAACATTAAATGTATACAAAATGATTAAATCTGCAAATATATCAATTTTAAAAGTAATGCTTGTTGGAATGAAAACTTGTATAGATATTAAAAATGATGGTAAAAATGTTATGGAAATTAATCAACTATCTTTGTTTATTAAAAGATTATCGTATGTTTATATTATTAATTTGAATTTATATAATAAGAGACCAAATTGACATGATAACAAATTGAGAGAAATAATGCATTCTTTTTCTTCGAAATTAAAAATAGATAAAATTAGAATAGAGATAGAAAAAAATCATTTAAATTTAAGTGATGATTATAAAGATTTTTTAGATGTTCTTTTTGAGAAAAAACATTTCAACAAGTTTATAAATAAATTTGTTGAAGTAATTTTAAAACATGTTGATAATGACGAGGAAGAAATACTATTTTTTTCAGATAACTGTATTTCTAAATTTATACTGCAAGATTTCTATTTTTCACAATTGAATGAGGAAAGAGACACATTTCTTAATACAGAATATAATTTAGAGCATTTAATCCCACAAAAAAATAAAGATACAACATTGGAAGAAAAATATAATAAATATGAATTGAAAAAAATCATTTATAGTATTGGCAACATGATTTTACTACCACCAAAATCAAATACTAAAATTAGTAATAAAAATATTAAAGAAAAATTAAAAATTATTTTTGGAGATAAATATAATGTTTCTGTTTTAACAAGTATAGAAGAAAAAGTGTTTGCTAATCAATCAATAAAAGAACTATACAATAAAATTCTAATTAATGAAAATAATAATGATTTAAGCGATTTATCATTTGACAAAAATGAAGTAGATAAACGTGAAAAAATTATTTTAGGAAAATTAATATCATATTCCAAATTCTGAAGTTAAGATTTCTCATTTTATATATTAATGACAAATTAGTAATGTTTATTAATAAAAAAATACATTAATTAGTAAAATTTATAATTAATGTATTTTTTTGGTTAGAGTCATATTTTTCTACTAATAAAAATTTATTAACATATTTTATAATCTCTTTCCCAAGTATTTCAATAATTTTAACAATCAATGCATTACCCATTACAAAATATCGCATTCTTTCTAATTTTATAGATTTTGTTCAATTGTCGGGGAAATAATTTAATCTTTCTGCTTCAACTGGTGTAATAAAACGATAGTTATTATTTTTTATAATGTGACTTGATCTATTTATAGTTCCTTCACTTGTTAACATAGTCCTTGAAGCCTTATTTTTTAAATCAAATAAATTCATTTTTCCTTCAGAATAGTAGTATAGTTCGCCATTTGGTTTATGACGCTCAATTTTTTTAGGTCCTTTTAAATATTCAAATTTATTTTTTTGTTCTTTGGTTAATTTGTATTTTATATCTGGATTTATTTCTAGAATGTCCTCCAAACATTCAAAACCACCGTTATAAGTGGCAATAAAATTAGTTTGATATACTACTCCATTTAGCATGTATCCTCTATTTTTAAATTTGCCTTTATTATAATTTTTTGTAATATCGTATTCATCTTTAAAATATTTAGATAATTCAATTGTATCATTGTCGTTTGTGTTTTCAATTGGGAATGCTTCAGTAAATATTGATTGTTTGAAATTGAAATTTTTTAGATTAACTTCAGTGTTTGCATTATTAAATTCTGTACGTTTTGTTGCAAAAATGAAGACTCTTTTTCGTCGCTGAACCATGCCATAATCCGCACCATTAATAACTTGCCATTCAACATCATAACCAAGTTTATGTAAATTTAATAAAATTATAGCAAAATCTCTGCCTCTTTGATTTGAAGGTGATTTTAATAGTCTATCTACATTTTCAAGCAATATCATTTTAGGTTTTTTATGTTTTAAAATTCAGCTTATTTCTCATCATAATACACCTTTTTTTCCTTCAATTCCCTTAGCGTTTGTTGACGCAACAGAATAGTCTTGACATGGAAATCCACCTACAAGTAAATCTGCATTTTTTGGTACTTCATTTTTAGCTTGAGCAATATCATAATTTGTAGTATTTTCTGAACCGAAATTATTAATGTAACAATCAAATGCATATTGACTTTTTTTGTTTGGTTCTCATTGATTAACAAATATTGTCTTAAAAATTTTTTTATTTGCTCTTTCTAATCCAAGTCTAAAACCACCAACTCCTGCAAATAGTTCAACAATATTAATTTCTTTCATTTTTATTCCTCCATAGCATTTATAATATTAACATAGGTATTTTAAGATATGAAGAAATTAGAAGTTATTGCAAAATTATTAGAAATGGGAAAGAAATCAATTGATAAAAAAATTATTGATTTCTTGCCTAATGAATCTACTATTGATTTGATGAATAAAAAGAATAAAGGATTAATTGGTAATTCAATTCAGGAACATGTTTTTGGTGTAGAAGTTAATAATAAATCGGAAGCCGATTTTTTAGATAAATATGGTGTAAAGGTTGAATTAAAGGTTGTCCCATTAAGAAAAAATATGCATGATAAATTTTTAGTAAAAGAACGAATGGTTTTAAACAAGATTAACTATAACGATTTGGTTAAGGAGGATTTTAAAACAAGTAAGTTTCTAGATAAAAACTCATTAATATTGGTAGTTCATTATTTTCATGATCCTAATTTAGAATGATTTAATAATAAAATTATTGATTGTTATTTAATAGATCTAGTAAATATTCCAGAATCTGTAATAATAGAAGGCGATTGAAAATTAATTAAAAATAAAGTAGTTAATGGGAATGCGCACCTAATTTCTGAAGCAGATACAAATATTTTAGCGGCTTGTGTTAAGGGAGCAAAATCAGTCGAAACATCAATTCAACCGTTCAATGATAAAAAAGCCAAGCCAAGAGCATTTTCATTTAAGCAAGCGTTTATCCAGCGACTATTTAATAATAGTTATAATATAAAAAAATCTAAAAAACATAAACTTAACTCTTGTTCACATAACCCATATTCATCATTTAGTTTTAATCAAGTAACAAAAATTTTATACAACTACGTTGGTTTAAATTTGAGTGCATTTAATAAAAATAATTCTTTTGCTAAAAATAAATATAAGATTGCGTTTAATACATTTTTATCACAAAATAATGAATCCTTATTTTGCTTTTTAAAAACAGCAGACATTAAAATTGTAGTAAAAACATTAACTGAAAAGGGAAATATTAAAGAAGAAATAAATACAAATATAGATTTAATTTTTGAAGATATTATTGAAAATGATTTTGAGGATAGTATTGTGTATCAAGAATTAATTTTAAAAAAAATTATCGTTATTGGAGTAAATAGAAATTATGATATTAAGAAAATTTATTGATTTAAATTTTCGGATAGAACAATTAAAAATGCGATGACAGTTTATCGTGATACTTCAGATAAATTACAACTTTATTTATTGAAAAATAAATTTGATGAAAAGATAAAATTTATTTCATCTTCAAAACAAGATTTGACAATTCATATTAGGCCACATGCAAAGAATAGTAACTATACAGCTAAGTTGTACGACAAGAAAACAAATATTACGAAACAAGAATTTTGAATAAATAAAAAAGAAATGAATGAATTCATAAATGATGACAATATTTTTTTGGATTAGTATTTTATACATTAGATAGCATATATAATTTAAGAAAGCGATTAAAATTAACTTATCAATCTATATTTTTTGCTAATAAAATTATATAATATAGATAGAACTAGTAATGTGGTGTTTAAATTATGCTAAAAGTGTTAAAGAGTTATGCGAAAACATTTATTAAGTCATGAGTTGAAACATTAGGAATACTAATCTTTGTAATTACGTTGTCTGCTATAGTAATTGGTATGATGGCGACACCCTATCAGTTATCTTCAAAATCTAAAGTATATGAAAGAAATTCGTATAATCCAGAAACATATATTCAAGGAACAACAAAAAGACTTGAAGAAGATTTTGTTTTTAATTATTTTTTTGCAGGCGAAGATTATAAGGGAATAGTAAAATCAGATGATAATTGTGATGCAGGAAATAGTAATCAGTGTTATGAGGTTTTAGATCAACCAGAAGCATTAAAGGGTAGTAATGTAGGCTTTGATGTGTGGCTTTCTAAAACTACACAAGCATATATTGCAAAAACAGTTTTTGGTAAAACAGATGGTATCTTACCTGATATAAATTCTTCTGTATATACAAATGAAACTAAAGCTTCAATATATTCTATAGTTTTGAATATGTTAAAAGCTTATAGAAATGGGGCAGCAATTAATTCAGGTATTGCAGATAGTCAAGGACATGCAGTTGGTGCTAAAAAAGCTTTCTCGGATAATGTAAACACATATTTTGATAATGATGAAATACTAGTAAAATATGAACATGATATTTTATTTTGAATAATTGAAAATGTAGCTGCAAATAAAAATAATCATTTTTATTATGGTAAAAACAATGCTGCTCAATATTCTATTACGTATAACGATTCTTTATCTGTATCTAAATCTGATTCTTCTTCTTTAACACCATCATTGACAATGGATTTGAGTCAAGCATTACAAAATGAAGACAACACATCAATTGATGGTAAATGAGTAAACCCTTTAACAATTATTGAGGGTAAAAATGTAGCATCAGGTTCTGATGCTCAAATAGTTTTATCAACAAAGTATGGAAAAGATAATAATTTAAAGTTAAATGACACGATAGATTTGCCAATAGCTTTAAATCAAGCAACTAATACTGTTATTTCAAAAACTTTTACAATTGTTGGTTTTGGATCAAGATATGATACATTAACACCATCATCAAATTTTACTTTTACAATGGATATTAAAAACTATGCTTATGGTTTTGTTGATAAAAAAGTCATGCAAGATGCTAGAGAAATTTTTTGAAACAATTCGCAAACAAACGTTTATTTTACGCACGACATTTACGTTAATAAAACTAAAAATTATCAATCGGGTTCCATTAAAGATATGTTTGGTATAGATTATTCAAGATCACGTTCAATATTTAAAGAAGGAAACCATATTTTTGTATCATTTGGAGAATTATATTCAAATTCCACTTTATCACAAATTAAAGTGCAAGTTATTATTTTTACTGTTTTAGGTATTGTTATCTTAGTTTTGGCTTTTGTTTTTATTAACTTTGTTATTAAAAAAGAACTGAATGAAACTAGAAACCAACTTGGTATTTTTAAAGCTTTTGGTTATACAATTGGTGAATTATCATGAATCTTTGCTTTGAAAACTTTTATAACTATTTTAATCGGATTAATTTTGGGCTATTTTGCATCAGTTCCAATGCAATTATATGTTGCAAAAACTTTTGAAATGCAAGTGACATTTAGTTATGATGCTATTTATTTAAATTGAATATTTATGTCTATAATTTTAATTATTATTCCAATAATATTTTTACTCGTATCTTATGGATTAACTTTATTATATTTAAAAGAACCAGCTTTGAGTTTAATTTATCAAACAACAAAAGCATTAAAGCGTATACCAAAACAGGGTTTTATCTCAAGATCATTATCGAAAAAAAATAAAGGTTTTTCATATCGCCTATTACAAGCATTTACTGCAAGATCAAAAGGCAAATTTGCAATGGTAATATCTTTATTTATTTTTTCATCGCTATTATTTTTAGTACAGTTATCTGCACAAACGTTGTTGCAAAATACAGCAAACCAAGGTTTTCAAATTTTTGCAAAAAATCTAGATCATATTTATGAATGGAATAATCTACCAAATGTTGATTTTAGATTAAAAGAAAATTCTCAAGATGTAAATGATTCTGAATTGTACATTAAAGAACAAAGTAAATGAGATACAAGGCAAATTGGTGCACCAATTGACTATTCAAATTCTACATCGTATGAAAATGCAATTGATAAAAATGGTAGTTCTAAAGTTAGATATGTTATTCATAATTCACTAAAAGCAATTGCAGAAGGAGCGTTTGAACATCCAGAAGCATATATTGCTTGAGATGCAATAAATAATAAACCAAGTACTGAAATGTTGCCTGCATATTCTGTTTTGTTTTATTCAATGGGACTGCAGGCAAATACATTAGATGATGATAAATTTTTTAATCCAGATAAGTTGGATTTTTCAAAGTCAACAGATTTACCAAATTGGGCTGCAGCAATATTTGGTAATTCAAATACAACAAATATAAAACCAGCAGTACCATTATCATCAGATCCTAATTTAAATGATAATATAAGTGTTTTTAATCTAACAGATGAAATTACAAATTCGTTAAATGGAATTGATGGTAAAACAACACTATATATTACAGATTTTGCGAGAATTTTAGCTTTGCAAATGATTCAACAACGTGTACAGAACTATGTTACAAATTTATATAATGAAAATAATAATATAGCTATTGAACAAATTATAAGTAATGTAGAATCACATAAAAATGATTTATTCAATTACAATGCAAATGATGCAAAAAATTGACGTATGGATTCTGATTTATTTAATTTCAGTAGTCAAAATAATATGTTATTAAAAGATAACTTTAGACAAACATTTGGTTTGTCTTTTGACTCTATGCCACAAAGTGCAATGCAAATCATTACAACAGCAATGATGGTTGATGATAATGCAAATCCAATAATTACTTCAAATCAATTATATTATGATTCAAGGCAAGAAACATATGCATATCAAGTTGACTTATTACCTGCAGACAATAGAGTAACTGAAGCTTTGGACTTGCAATTATTTGACCAAACCAAATTTGGTAACATAAATAAAGGAATCAATTTTTCTGGTATTTCCCAAAAAACAATTGATGATTTACACATAAAAAATACAGATAACAGTTTAAATGTTATTGTATCTTATCGTACAGCAAAACAAAATAATTTAGCTTTAAATTCCGAATTTGTAATGAAATCTGATGCAACCATAAAAAGACCAATGCTATTTAAAGTTACTGCAATTAATTATAATGATACTTTTACAAACAATATTTTTGGTGATTATTCAGCATATATGACACAAGTTGCCTCAACTGAATTAAATGATTATATGAAAATAGAAGCTAATGTAGACAAACAAGGTTTGAATGTTTATGATGCACCTTTATTTAATAAAATTTTTTCACAACGTACATTATATAAAGGCGATATTAATTTGGATAAAATTACAGAATCATTAATGAACTTAAGATTTGTAGATAATTCCGTTTCGTTAACTATTAATCATGAACATTACATTTTTGGTTCCATTTTTAATGGTTTAATTCCGGGATTGATTATTGATCCAAATAAAGTAGATAAATCATTTGCACTATTGACAAATCCATCATTATCATCGCTTGGTGGGCAAACTTCTGTTTCACCAATGAATATGTTGTCTGTGGTTGCAAATAATGCCATGTCAAGAATCACAACAACAATGATTATATTTATGATTTTGGATGCATTTTTATTATTGGTAATTCTAGTTGTGGTCATGAATATAATTGTTGATGAGGCATCGCGTATTATTTTAACAATGAAAGCTTTAGGTTATCGTGATGCCCAAATAAACTGAATTGTGATGGGAAATTATATAATATGATCGATTGTTGGCTTCTTTATTGCATACTTTTTATCATTAATAGTATGGAAGGTATTAATAGATTTTATTTGAACTAAATGAAGCATATTATTAACTTTACCTATTGATGCAAAAACACCAATAATTTCTTTCATTGTACTAGCTATAATTATGGTTATTGGTTGATTGGCTGCAAACAGGCAAGTTCGCTCAAAACCACTAACTCAAATTACTAATTTTTAGTATAATTGTTTAAGTTAAAGAGGTGATTTTTGATTATGTATATTTCAAAGAAGTGATTGGATCATCATTTTCTTTCAAATGGTTTTACAATAAAACAATATGAAGATGCTTTTGATAAATTAGGTTGAAAAATTGTTGATAAATATGATCAAACCTCTATGTTCAATAATTTATTTATTGGTAAAATTGGAAATGTCTCAAAAATTGATAATTCAGATGATAGTTTTGTTTTTGTCGATTTAGGTGATGAGTTAGTTGATCCATTTGTTTCAAATTACAAAAATTGAATTGATGGTGGTTTTGTTTTAGTTGCCAAAGATAAAGCAGTTTTACCAACTGGTGAAATTGTTAAAAATCAAATAATAGATAATAGGGCATCTGTTGGAAAAATTTTGTCTTTAAAGGATTTAAATTTTAAAAATTTAACTGAGTTAGAAAAAGAAAATGTCTTTAATATATTTTCACATGAATATTTAGTTGAAAAAATTGGTTTACCAAATGGTGTAAGTGAATTATGATTAGATGATTTAATCTGAAATTTGGCAATTCCGCATAATCGCGATGATTTAACAATAGGGTTTAATGTCTTAAAAACGATTGCAAAAGTTCTTGAAGAAAAAAATGGAATTGATCTGAAAAATTTAAGAGCAAAGCAATTAGTTAATAATCATTCTGTTGGTTTAAAATTAAGAAATACAGCAATTACAGGTTTGGATTTATTGGGTTATAATTTTGTTGAAGCTAAAAGTTATGTTGTTTATGATGATTCTGATTTAAATCTAAATTTATTTTCCAAACAAGAAATTTTGTTGAGATATTTAAATTTTAAAATAGAAGATAACATTTTTGCAAATTTAAGCAATCTTATTTTTTATGAAACAGGTGTAAAAACTGTCTTCATTGATGAAGATTTTTTGCAAAATGGTGTCAATATTTCAACAACAAGTGAAGAAATCATTATCTCAAAACATAATGAGGATGTCGTTTTTTCTTCTATTGATGGCTATAATTCAAATTATAAACCATCACATCGAACTAAAAATTATGTCGTCATATATTATGTCCAAGCTACAACTAAAAATAAAAATTATAAAAAGTATGAAGCAGTAAAACAAAATTCAGATTTAATTAATCAAGCTTTTGAACGTGTTGTTTTTTGATTAGATCACTATGGTATTTTGGCAACTACCAATAAACCTGAAATCATGGTAAATAATTTATTTAAAATTGAATTAAAAACTTCATCTGCTAAATTAAATGATAAATTTGGTAAGTATTTAAAAGCCAAAGATTTAAATAATTTATTATCTGATTTAGGTTTTGATTTTAATCAAAATAGTGAAGAAATAGATGTTAAAATTTCTGAATACAGACAAGATATTAAAACTGAAAAAGATTTAATAAATGAAATTCGAGATTGATTATCATTAAAAAATAAGAAAAATTAGGAGTATTAAAAAATGACAGAAAACTATTTCAAGAAAAATCCAAAAAATAAATTTAATGAAAATTTTATTTTCAATGATGAACAAAAACAGAATTTAATTGATAAAAATCCTTTGATTAATGATGTTATAAAAGTTAATTTTAATGGTCAAATAAATTATAATGAACAATTGGAAACAATAAGTGTAATTGGTGTGCTTGATTTTGAATTATTAGCTATTGATGCTATGAATGGAGCAGGATTTGTTTACAAAGATTCAATTGACTGAGAAAACACTTATACTTTTTCAGAAGATATAGCAGTATCTATGGATGCAGATATAATATTGAGCAACGATTTTGATTTGGCATTTTATGCATTAGAAGAAATTCAATTATCATTGCCAATTAGCATTTTCTCTAAAGCACAAGATAAACCAATAACAAATTTTGGAAATGATTGAAAATTATATTCAGAAGAAGAATATGAGAAAGAAAAAGATAATACAAATGATCAAAGATGAGATAAATTACAAAAATTAAAATAATTCCTAAAAAAGTGTTTTTTATAGTTTTAGTATGCTATAATCTCAGAGTTGACACGAATTTTATGTACGTGTAATTTATATTATAAGTTAATGTAGGGGGTGTAGAAAATGGCAGTTCCATTTCGTAAGACTAGTAAAGCAGTAAAAAGAAAACGACGTAGTCATTTAGCACTAGTTGCGGGTGCGCTAGTTGCTTGTCAAAACTGTGGTACAATGATAAAATCACACAGAGTATGTAGAGAATGTGGTTATTATAAAAACAAAGAAGTAGTAAAAGTTGAAGATTAGTATTTTAAGTTTCATGTAGTTTATGTATGGAACTTTTTTTTATAAATATGAATAATTTATTTTTTAGTATGAGTATAACTTTTTATTTTATGTGTTTTAAAAATAAAATAAAATTTTAATAATTTTAACTATAATGTATAGTTTATGATAATATTTTTTGGAGTTGATAAAATTATAGCTCTTTTTATATGAAAGAAAGGAATATTATGAGAAAATTATTAACAACATTAGCGACAATGATAATAGCAGTTTCATCTTTAAGTGAAGTTGTATCTTGTTACAATTCAAATAACGTAGAACAAAAAAAACCAATTACAGAAGAAAATTTAGCAAACTTTTTTAAACAAAATAATACTTATGAATATACAGGTGAATATTTTTTTAAAGATCAATCAGAACAAAGTAAAAAAGAAAATTCAAACTTTTCTTCTATCTCTAATTTTTATTTTGATAAATTAATTAGTAATTCATTTTCTACAAAATTTAATAATAAATTTAATTATAATTTGCATGATTATAATTTTTCCATATGAGAAGGTGATCCTAGCTGACTTATTGAAGGAATACAAATAAATACTTTAAGTAAATTTATATTTAATTTATCTATATACAATACTTTAACAAAAAAATTAATATTTGAAGCTAAAAATTTAATTTTTAATTTTTTAGAAACATCTCAATATAATGATTATGATTGATTTATGAATAACATAGATTTTTGAAAAGGTGATGGACGAGTTATATTTTCTAATTCAATTGCCTATTTTTCAGGATATAATCATATGATAATTGAACCTGTTGCAATTTATGATACAAATGAAGAAAAAAATAAATATTTACAGAATAATGATTTATTTGTACTAGATGACATTTCTAGGCAATACACAGATTTTTTTTCATCTGATAATGATTGATATTGATTATATGAAGATAAAAAAATGAATATTTCCGCAACAAAATATGAATATTTAGGTGATATACCAGATAAAGACGCAGAATATGGTGTTAGATCAAAAACTTCATTAAAATTTATTTCATTAAGTGATAGTACACTTTCAACTGAAGAATCAGTTGATTTGTGAATGAAATATTAACAGATGAATATTTTTAAAACCAAAAAGCAATATCTATTTTTTGCGTTGTTTGCACTTTAGGGGTTGGAATTTTTGTTGCATCAATTTCTAGTGTCATTGTACAAGCAAAATCACATGAAAATTTATATTATCAATTTGATGGACAAAAATTTTCATCAAATGAAGAATTAATGGAGTATGTCAAAAACAATATAACAACCAAAGCATATAAAAATCAGTATGATTATTTTTTATACAATAAAAATACGTATGATGTTAAAAATTCATATAGTACAATAACAAAAGATATGTTATCTTCAACACCAATTTTACAATATCAAACATACAGAAATCCCTATGATTATATAATTGATAGTTCAAATCAAGTATCAAGTCAAGTTTTAACTGGCAAAAATGATGTTTTAAAAACAGTTTATCAAGGAAAAGACAATAATGCTTATCTTGATAAAACAGCTGCTATCAAATCATATGAAGATTATAAAAAAGTTTATAAACTAGGAAATATAATTGATGATTCATCAGATTCAGTTGAATTTAACAATAAATTTGAAGTAACACAATATTTAGAAAATGTGATAGGTAAAAATTTAAGTGATAAAAACACAACAACATGTTACTAAATGGCTGGTACTTGTTTAACAAAAGATCAAATCAAAGATTGAATCAAATCAACCTCAGACACGAAATATGTTTATAATGGTTATCATTGATCAAAAATTGGTAAAGTTGATAATATCTCAGATATGCAACTATTGCAAAAAGATGAAAACTAAAATATAATAAAATATAAACCAGCCAAAAATGCTTATTGACTAAATTATGATTCAAAAGGATTGATAGAATAACCTTTTTTTGAACACATTTTCAACACTAATTTTATCAATGCTAAAATTAGTAATGTGTATGAAAGAAGTTTATCCTATAATAATTTTTTATTATGTTTATTTTGAAATAAAATAAAATTTTAATAATTTAAAATTTAAATACATAATTTATGATAATATTTTTTTGGAGTTGATAAAATTATTGCTCCTTTGTATGAGAAAGGAATATTATGAAAAAATTATTGACAATATTAACGACAATGACAACAGCAATTTCGCCTATTAGTGAAGTTGTGTCATGCTACAATTCTAATAGTGAAGAACAAAAAAAACCAATTACAGAAGAAAATTTAGAGAGTTTTTTTAAGCAAAATAATACCTATGAATACACAGGTGAATATTTTTTTAAAGATGAATCAAAGCAAAGTAAAAAAGAAAATTCAAATTTTTTGGATACATCTGAGTTTTATTTTGATAAATTAATTAGTAATTCATTTTTTACAAAATTTAATCAAGAATTTAATTATATTTTACATAATTATAGTTTTATTATACGAGAAGGTAATCCTAGTTGACTTATTGAAGGAATTCAATTAAATACTTTAAGTAAATTTATTTTTGATATATCCATATATAGTATCTCAACAAAGAAATTGGTATTTACAGCCAAAAATTTAATTTTTAATTTTTTGGAAACATCTCAATATAATGATTATGATTGATTTATAAATAACATAGATTTTTGAAAAGGTGATGGAAGAACTGTATTTTCTGATAAACCAAATTATTCTGAAGACTATAAACATATGATGCTTGAACCATTAGCACTTTATAAAACAGACGAAGAAAAAAATAAATATACGCAAAATGACAACCCGTTTGTATTAGATGACATTTCAAAAAGCTATACAAAATATTTTTCATTTGATAGTGAACCATATTGATTATATGAAGATAAAAAAATGAATATTACTGCAACAAAATATGAATATTTAGGTGATAGACCAGATATGGATGCAGAACACGGTTTGAGATCGAAAACTTCATTAAAATTTACTTCATTAAGTGACAGCGCACTTTCAACTGAAGAATCAGTTGATTTGTGGATGGAATATTTTCAAACAAATTAATAATGAATATTTTTAAAACCAAAAAAGCAATATCTATTTTTTGTGTTGTTTGTACTTTAGGGGTTGGGATTTCTGTTGCAGCAATTTCTAGTGTCATTGTACAAGCAAAATCACATGAAAATTTATATTATCAATTTGATGGGCAAAAATTTTCATCAAATGAAGAATTAATGGAGTATGTAAAAAACAATATAACAACCAAAGCATATAAAAATCAGTATGATTATTTTTTATACAATAAAAATACATATGATGTTAAAAATTCATATAGTGCAATAACAAAAGATATGTTATCTTCAACACCGATTGTGCAATATCAAACATACAGAAATCCATATGATTATCTAATAGATAGTTCCAATCAAGTATCAAATCAAGTTTTAACTGGCAAAAATGATGTTTTAAAAACAGTTTATCAAGGAAAAGACAATAATGCTTATCTTGATAAAACAGCTGCTATCAAATCATATGAAGATTATAAAAAAGTTTATAAACTAGGAAATATAATTGATGATTCATCAGATTCAGTTGAATTTAACAATAAATTTGAAGTAACACAATATTTAGAAAATGTGATAGGTAAAAATTTAACAGATAAAAACACAACAACATGTTACCAAATGGCTGGTACTTGTTTAACAAAAGATCAAATCAAAGATTGAATCAAATCAACCTCAGACACAGAATATGATTATAATGGTTATCGTTGATCAAAAATTGGTAAAGTTGATAATATTTCAGATATGCAACTTTTACAAAAAGATGAAAATGAAAATATAATAAAATATAAGCCGGCCAAAAATGCTTATTGACTTAATTATGATTCAAAAGGATTGATTGGTACTTTTTCTGGTACACAATATTTAGAAACAGATTTTGCACCCGATGCATTAATGAATAAATTGCGAAATGAAGGTGATGATGGATGAAAAAAAGTATCATCAGATTCAATGAATTTATTACTCAGCAAACTTGTAATTGTATCAAGTATGATTAATTATATTTTAAATCAACAAACTTCAGTTGAAGATAAAAGCTGAAATATAGAAACAGATTTTTTTGATCCAGAATCTAATGATGAGAAAAGTTTTGAAGATAAATTTAAATTAGCAAATGATTGATTGTATAAAAAAGCACAAGGCTTAAATTACGAAAATTTAAGCATTAAATTAAACTCAATCTCAGGTATGAGTAAATGAAATAAATCTTTAGTGTTTGCTCAAGCGGTATATAACTATACTTTGACTTGTAATCATTCAGGTAATGAATCAGCTGCATTAGATCTTTTAGACTTTTTAAAAGAATTAATTCGTAATTTAATAGTTAAAAATTCGGGAATGTTTACAGATCAAATTAATGCTATATTTGATAGAACTAAACCAACTCTTGTTGAGAGTGAAGATGTTTTATCATTAACAGATATTATCCATTTATTTTTAAATCCATCTAAATTCTTATATGAATCGCCTTCAAAAGCCAATGGACTAACAGATATTATAGAATCAATTCAAAAAATGGGTGATACTATTTTTGATAACTGAAATAAAATAGCTGAATTGTTTAAACAAGGTGGTGATGTTAAAGATAAAGCTATCAAACTAGCTTTAACATCATATGAAACTTTTTTAGTTGATGGCGAAACTAAATATTTAATTAATGGTCAAATGGTTGATGCAAATACTGCCTATAAAAAAATAGAAAAATATATTAAACAAAATCTAACTTTTTCAGCTGATGGTTCTAGTGCAGAATTAGCAGAAAACGTAAAACCTGTTGGAGATGTTGCATCATTTGCAACTAAATTTATTGCTGGATTTCAACTGGCAAAATCAATTTGAGATTTAGGTAATACATTATCATTTTTATCATTTACAACTTATGAAAATGATTTTGGTAACGGCCAAAAAATAACTTACCGAACTACAGAGGCTAAATTACCTATTTTTAATACACCTTTATGAAATGAAAAATTTGAAGATAGAATTAATGCAATTAAAGTTATAGACAATACAACAACAACGAGTGATGCAAGTCAAACAGATGATATGTGAATTGTCTTGGGCAGCTTATTTAATGGTAAAGAAGCAGCTCAAAAATATCTAAAAGAATATATTGTAGCTCATCCAACAGATTTTGTATCTACAAGAGCATATTATATAAATGTTATGGGAACAAATGAGCATGAAGAATTACCAATTAATAAGGAAGAACCATTTGATGCAATTAGAAAAATGGATGAATTTATTGAATATATTTTTGATAAGTATTTTTTAACAAACACAATCCAACTTTACTTTGATGGTATTAATGAATTTTTTGAAAGTCCTATTGATGCAAAACAAAGTATGGAAACAAAAATTACTAATAATGAATTTGTTATTAAATATAAACTAATTGATAATGAAGGCATTGTTAAATATTTTGATTCAGCACAAGATGCAATTGATGCTGATGATAATTATATTGAAAATAACATCCTACAATCAAAAGTAATTTTGTCGTCAGATTTAATTAAAACTATTCGTTACGATGATTTAAAAGAGCAATTAGGTGTTAAAAATTCAGTATATGGAGTTTTATTTAATGGTTTACAGCATTATTTTATAACTTATGCGGATGCACTATATTATGTTTATCGTAATTCAGATGTAACATTCCATTCAGATACAATAGTTTCTTATTATGTTTATTTTCATAATCACATATTTAATAGTGAGAGTGATTTTTATAAATGAGTAAAAGAAAATACTATTACAGTAAATAGTAAAGGTGAAGAGGTAGTGAACTAATGGCTTTTAAAACAATTTTATTGTCTTTTGGATTATTGTCTGCAACTGCAAATTCAGGAACTGCTATTTTAGATGCTAATATTGCAGATAACTCAATGCGGAACGTTTTATTTGATTCTATTAAAAATTCATCATCTATAGTTGAACAAAAAACTCAATGAACCTATGATGGTCAAGAATTTTATTCAAATAATGATTTAGATAACTATATTGCATCAACAAGTAAAATAGAAACACTTGAAACTTCTTCAAATCCTGGAAAGATAATTTCTGACTATCAATATCATATTTTAGATAATGATAAAATTTACGATACTAATATGCAAAATTATCAGTTAATTTATCGTGATGCTTTTGGTAATGTGTCATTAACAAAGCAATCTGCTTTAGATACGTATACTAATGCGGGTTTAGTTAAACCACAATACAGTTATGATTCTGTCAATTGATGAGATTCACCACAAGAAGCTAAAGACGGTTTCATTTATAAAGGTGGTTTAAGAAAATCATTATACTATTATATTAATGGAAAATATTACAACGTTTTTTCTAAAACGGATCAAGCCAATTTGTTGTCAACTTTAACACAAGGTTATTATATTGATGCTAATGTATTTTCTGCAAATACAGAAATTTATGGTACAAAAGATAGTTTACGTCAAAAAATTCAAGCAAACTTTGAAAATACTTGAACAAGTGCTAATACAGAAAATAAGCTAAATTACGCTAACTTTTTGAAATATGAAACTGATCATAAAGTTTATTTAACTCCAGCTAACAAAAAATTAATTAAAGTAAGAAATTTGACAGATAATACAGAGGTTGTTTATGATTCAAGCCAAACTGTAATTTTGGATGATGTAGATAATTCATATAATATTGCAGAATTTTCAAAAGAAAATACTGGTTGAGAAAAAAATAAGCAGTGTGATGATCCTGCATGTACAATATCAAAATTTTATTACACAAAAAATTTTAAAATAAATAAAAAAGACTATCAATTAGTTTATTTGCCAAAGGGTGATTCTTTTTTTGGTAATGATTCAGATTTTGATTGAGTCAATTTAACTGCCAATGAAACTTTTAATTCTACTTTATCATTGTATGATAACCCATTAGATCAAGAAAATAAAATTCAAATTTACAAATGAGAAGATATACCTTTAAATATTTCAGGTCCAGCTGAAATTCCAACTCAATATGTTAGAGAGGCATATAATATTTGATTTAATATTTTTTATGATCAAAAATTTACTAATTTAGATAAAGTTGATGAAAATAATATCAAATGCAATGATTATGGCGTTCATGAAGACATTTTATACGATGTAAATGGTTCACAAGGATACACATATTCAACAAGCGAAAGCAAAAAATATTATGATGGCACTTTAAAAAGCCAAATTTTAAGTGGAGAAACAAGTAAAAACGAAAATGGTGAAGTAACATATAAATTGCGTGAAGATTTTTATGCAACAAAAGAGGAACTAGACAATTATTTATATTTGGAAGGAATTGTAGACACAAGATTAATGTATACCTATCTTGATGTGCAAGATATTTCATCGGTTGATGGTCTAGCTTTAGCACCAACAGAAGCAGAGGCCAGACAAAAAGAATTTGAATATGAATCGGGTATTTTAAAAAAACAATTCTTTGCATATGATGTTTTTGGTCATAAGATAATTTCTGGTGAAAGTGCTGAGGATGCCGTTAATCAATTACAAAAAACTATTAATTTATCTGGAAAATACATTAATAAAAGAGAAATTGAATCATGACATAATGCTAGTCATTCTTATGATGATTTAATTGAAGACGGTATTTATAATGTTTATCGTATTTTCAGTGAAACAAAAGCAGAACAAGGTTTAGACCCTTATATTTATTTTGATAGTTATTATTATGCTTTAGAAGCATTGAAATCAGATATTGGTAATTTGTCTGCAATTCAAAAAAATACAGTTGATGTTCATACATATGTATATGTAAGTAAAAATAAAACTCGTACTTATTCGTTTATTGATGATAAAGATATTTGAAAAATTGTAGATGATATTTTAAATAATGAATAATAGTTTTGATGATGTAAAAAAACCAAAAACATTAATTGCAATTAGATTTTTGTCATTTTTACTAATAACAATATCTATATTAATGGGGTCTATATTTATAAATAGAAAAAATATATCAATAAATTTAAACTTATTATTTATTCTTGCGATTTTTGCATTTTTTATAATACTCTATTATGCATATAAATTAATTGTAAAAAAGAAATTAAATGTAGAAAGTGATTTACCGATTTTTATTAACAAAATAATTAAAGTATTTTTAATGACTGTGTTTACCATTTTATTTATTAAATCTTTTGGCACAGCTGGGTTTTGAATCTTGATGTTTAGCTTTTTAAAACCAAGTATTACGGTTGGATTAGTATTTATTTTTGCAATACTGATTCAATTTATTATTCAAGATACACTTATATCAACTATTTTTGCAGTTCCAATTTTATTATTTTCATTTAATTTTTTTGAAAATAATGTAGTTTATATTGATTTAGGTAGTATTGTAAGTGGATTAATTATTGGTAACATTTTAGTTAAATGTTCAAATATTAATAATCAAATAAAGTATAAAGATTTTGCAATATTTAAAAGAACCCTATTTGATACTCTAAAAATTATATTGCTTGCAATAATCATCGGATTAGTTTTATATTTTATTTTAGGTAAAAATGATGATGCCTTTTTAGATAATACATTGGATATTTCAAACACTAAATTATTTATCAATTTAATACCTTTATTAATTTTTATTCTGATGTTTATTTTTCAGATAAACTCATTGATAATTTTACCAATTGTTATTTTCATACAGTCTATTACGGGATTAACTCAAAATTTGTTTTTAGCAGAAAATAATTATAATATTTTTTCTTTATTATTATTTAATCAATTTAGACTTGATGATGATTTATGAATGAATTATTTTAATAGTATTTGCCAATCATTTGAATGCTTTTTTGTTCTTTTAATTATTGTATGGTTCAAAAAAGTTTATCAAAACATAATTTCTAATGTACAACTAAATAATTCGTGAAGTGAATTTTCAACTCAACATGACTATAAATACAAACGTTATTTTATGATGAATTTATTATCTGATCTGATAAATTATAAAAATTCATTTAAAAAAATTTTGTCATCTGAATCTTATTTAAATAAAGAATTAGTTGACACAATAAGTGTTTTTAATTGTTTTTATTTAGTTATTTCATTTTTTCTAACTTTTAGTTTTGAAAATATTTGAATAGTGCAATGAGTAAATAATGGTGTCTTATCTTCATCAACAATTAGTATCTATTTTATGCTAATTAAGGGAACATGATGTGGATGATCAACAATTTTTATATGCTTAATTTTAATTATATTTCCAATAATTCAAGACTTTTATTTTGGAAATTGATTTGGTAAATTATTTAATAATTTTAAAATATTTCAAAAAAATTCTAGGTTATTATTTAAAAAAACAAAGAAAACAAAGAAAAAACATTATAAATAAAAACAATTTATAAGTAATTTAATAAAAGAATTAAAAATTGATATTTATTTAAAAAAACACACATAAAAAAGTCAAGAAAATATATCTATTACTAGATATATTTATTTTGACTTTTTTGTTTTATTTTGTAATTGAAAATAATGCATTATTTTCGGGGGCAAAATGGGAAAATATTTTTTTAGGCAAATTATTCTTTGATTTTATTTGCTAAAATAATAATCAAAATTATTGATATTTCATATAAACGGTGTATAATGTTTATTAGTGGGAGAAAGTGGGTGAAAATGATTATGTCAATAAGATTTATGGGAACTTATAAACATAATTTAGATGATAAATTAAGATTAACTGTGCCATCTAAATTTCGAGCTAAATTAGCTGAGACTGTAATCATTAACGCCAGTTACTCAAATCACCTAGAATTAAGAACTGATGAAAGTTTTGATTATTGATTAGGCGAGCTTGAAAATTATTCAAAATTTGATGGCAAAATAAATGACTTAATCTCTTCAATTGGTGCTTCATCATTAGATTTAGAGATAGATTCTGCAGGAAGAATTAAGCTTTCACAAGAACAACTAGATAAAGTCAATATTAAAAAAGAAGTTGTCTTTATTGGTGCGTTTGACCATATTGAACTTTGAGATCCTCAAATTCGTTTAGAATATGAAAAAAATATTATCTCAATTGAAAATGCACGTCAGGCATTGGATAGTGCAAAAAGCAAATAGAATCATGAAATTTTATGATTTCATATTAGAAAAGGACAAATAAATATGAATGAACATTTCTCGGTTCTATTGCAAGAAAGTATTAACTCATTAAATATTAAAGCAGATGGAATTTATGTTGATACCACATTGGGCCGTGGTGGACATTCATCTGAGATATTAAAAAAAATATCAAATGGCATGCTTTATGCAATTGACCAAGATGAACAAGCAATTAAACTCTCAAGAGCAAAATTAAATAAAATTAATTCAAATTATAAATTAATTTGAGGTAATTTTAGACAATTAAAATTTCTATTAGCATTGGAAGGAATTTTCAAAGTAGATGGTATTTTAATGGATTTAGGAATTTCATCTCCACAATTGGATCAAGCAAATCGAGGCTTTTCATATCGTTTTGATGGGCCATTAGATATGCGCATGGATCAAAAACAAACTCTAACAGCTAGTATAATTGTTAATACATATCCTGTTGATAAAATTATAAGAATTTTTCGACAATATGGAGAAGAAAAATTTTCTTTACAAATTGCAAGACAAATTGAAAAATATAGAAAAACTAATGAAATTAATACAACATTAAAATTAGTGGAAATTATCAAAAAATCGCTTCCACAAAAAATATTAAAACAATCAAAACATCCTGCCAAAAAAATTTTTCAGGCTTTAAGAATTTATGTCAATGATGAATTATCGGCATTAAAAGATGGTCTTCAACAGGCTGCAGAACTTTTAAATACAAACGGTAGGTTAGTTGTAATAACTTTTCATTCATTGGAAGAAAAAATTGTTAAAGATTTTTTTCGTTCACTGACAATTTCTGAATTAGACAAAATCGAACGTAATTTACCAATAAGATTAAATGTAAAACATGATTTCAAGTTAATCACAAAACGTGGAATCTTACCAACAAATGAGGAAGTACAAAAAAATAATCGTTCGCATAGTGCGAAATTATGAATTTTAGAAAGGACTTAGTAATTTATGCGTACAGAAAAATATGCATCTTTAGAAATAACAAAAACTGAAATACGTTTTGAAGTAGTTAAATATCGTTATTTAAATATCGTAAACGGGCAATCCAAAAAAACTATAAAAGTTATTTATAAATATAGAGAAAAAGGTCTTTTCTTGACAGATGATGGTGTAGTTGCCGATCCAAAGTTAATAGGTAGACATCTTCGTAATGCAATTGATAAATACGAAAGAGAACACTCAACAAAAATTGAAAATGTTGCGCTTGTGTTGCCAACAAATAAAATTAAAATTTTAGAATCATCATTATCTAGAATACTTACATTACCCGGTTCAAATTCGCCTGTTAAAATAACACAAAATTTAATAAATGAAATTAATAATGATTTTTCAAAATCAAATTTTAATAAAAATGAATCAGTTGTATTAATTAGACCGACTAGATTTGTTATAGATGATAATATTATCAAAGGTGTTAAGCCTTTAAATAAATTTGCACATAAATTAACCATCAATGCCAATGTTTATTTTCTTCCAACAGAATTAGTAAATTCACATTATTCGGTACTGAAATTAGCAAAAGTTAATTTATTAAATATGATAATTAGTCCATTTGCACTTGCAAATGTCGCTATTCAACATAGTGATTTTAAAAATAGTGTAAATGTTTTAGTCAATTGGGATTATGATTGTGTTTCATTATCTTTCTTTGCAAGAGAGACATTGACTTATTATCGTCAATTAAAAATAGGCTTAAATAAAATGATTACTAATATTGCAAAAAAAATGAATGCGAAACCTCAAGTGATAGAGGGATATTTATTTAATTTAACAGATTTTAAATATGACGATATGGATAATTCATTAATTTATAGAAAATATGATAAGATTTCCAAACAAACAAAAGAATATTCTGTCGAGCAAATTAAAGCAATAATTTTAGAAGAAATAAATGAAATTATTGATAAAATGGATTTCTATATAGAAAATGATTTAAAGACAAAAACAAATTCAGAAATCACAATTTATCATGTAGGTAAAATTACAAATATTTCAGGATTTACATCGTTATTGAGAAGATCGAATATATCTAAGCAAAAAGTTTATTTTTCACAAATTATTGGAGCAAATGAGATTTGAACAATTGCATTAACTGGAGCGGCTATAATAAATCACAAAATTAATAAGGGATTAGCTAATCCTAAATATTCAGAATGAGATAGTAATATTTTAGAGTCAAATGTTAATCAACAAAATGCAATGAATAATAACAACGGAATGCAACAACAAAGAATGCCGGAACACAAAATTAATCAAATGCAACCAAATTATCAACAACAACAAATGATGATACAAAATCAAAATTCGCAACCGGAATTTATGCCTTCAAATGGAAGTATTAGACCGGGTGCACACCATAACAATTTAAAAGGATTAGATCCAAACAAGCCAATTTATCAACAATTACATAATCAACAAAACAAAAAATTTTAATTTAGCAAATGCACAAAAGTATTCAAAAATATATTATGTGTGTATAATATTAAAGAATAATTTGTGTTTTTTATTTTAAATACAAAATGAATTAAGGAAGGAATATATTATGGCTCAATATGACAATAAATTTTCACAAACAGCAAGAATCAAAGTTATTGGTATTGGTGGCGGGGGATGTAATGCTGTAAATAGAATGGTTCAAGAATCTGTTCAAGGTGTTGAATTTATTATCGCAAATACAGATGCACAAGTTTTAGCTGCATCTCCTGTATCAAATAAAATAATTTTAGGTGAGCAAGTATCAAAAGGTTTAGGAGCTGGTGCTAACCCAGAAATTGGTAGACAAGCTGCAATTGAAAGTGAACCATCAATTAAAGATCATTTAAAAGATAGTGATTTAATATTTATTGCAGCTGGAATGGGTGGAGGAACCGGAACTGGAGCCGCACCAGAAATTGCAAGAATTGCACAAGAAACAGGAGCTTTAGTTGTCGCTATAGTAACTAAACCATTTAGATTTGAAGGTAGAATGAGAAATTCTTATGCAATTCAGGGAGTGGCTGAGTTAAAAAAACACGTTGACTCTTTGATTGTCATTTCAAATGACCGCTTATTGGAAATTATTGGAAATATTCCAATTCAAGATTCATTTAAAGAGGCAGATAACGTTTTAAAACAAGGTGTTCAAACAATTACAGATTTAATTGCTGTACCTGCATTAGTTAATTTAGATTTTGCAGATGTTAGAACTGTTTTAAAAGGAAGAGGAAATGCTTTGTTTGGAATCGGAATCGGTTCTGGACCAGATAAAGCAATTGAAGCTGCAAACAAAGCTATTACATCATCATTATTGGAAACATCAATTCGTGGCGCAAAATCAGCTATTGTTAACGTTACAGGTGGATTAAATATGTCATTAAATGATGCACATGATGCTGTAGATATAATAGAACAAGCAGCAGGAGATGAATTGAATGTTATCTTTGGTGCAGCTGTTAATGAACATTTAAATGATGAATTAATTGTCACAGTTATTGCAACTGGTTTTGATGATGCAGTTGTGGATGATGATTATCAACCAGAACAATCAATTCAATATGAAGAACCAAATAATACCGAGCCAGAATATTCATATTCTTCACGTAGAATGCAACCACAACAACCATCACGTTATGATAATCAAAATGACAATAATGAAATGAAAGTTGTTAAACCAACTGCCAATGTACAAGAACAACAAGATGATGACGATGATGGAGATTTTCCAACATTTTTAAGAAAAACGTGATAAAATGGGACTTTTTAGTAAAAAGAAATCTTTTGTAGTACCTGTTACTACACATTTAGAAAATGAAGCTGAAAAAACACAAGAATTTACAATTGGATCTGCAGATACTTTTGATGCATCATCGCATAAAACACATTTTTTACCTGAAAATTTCAAAGGTCTTCAAGAAATTGCAGATACTTTAATTAGATTTAGAAAAATTACTGTTAATTTGGAATCATTAGAACTTGGAGAAAGAAAATCACTTATTCTATTTCTTTCTGGAGTCATGTATGCCCATGGTGGTACTTATAGTAAATTAAAAAAAGATATGTATCAATTTAATATTCCAGTGAAATTTTATTAATTGAACATTATAAATAAAGTTATAACATAAATTATTTAATGGTTGTAATTTTATTTATAATGTTTTTTTAGTGACAAATTATGCTAATTTTATAATTTTTTTAGATATTATATTATTGAAATAGTTGTAGAAATGAGTGATTTTATGATTAATGTAATTGTCAAAATGATGATTAAACAATTTCAAAAACATTTTACAACTAGTATTAAAATAGCTGATAATTCTTTTTTAGCTGTTAATTGAATTCAAACTTTTAATGAAATGATTAATTTTCAAACAGGTCATAATAAAATTTCAGTTCCAGAAGATTTAGTTTTAGAAAATGTCACTTTCAAAACTAGTGATAATTTAAATTTGGTTGGAATAATTTATGTTGCAAATCAAAATGTTAAAAAATGGATAATAACAACACACGGTTATTCTTCATCAAAATTACCAGCATTTTATCATGCTTACTTTCTTGCGGAACTGGGTTACAACATTTTGGCATTTGATTTTAGAAATCATGGAGATTCTGATGGTTTAATTACTAGTTTTGGTTTTTCAGAGGTGAATGATTTAATAAGTGCCAGTGAATTTTTAATTTCGCAATACAATGCAATTGAAATTAATTATATTGGCTCATCTATGGGTGCATTCACAATTAATTATTTAAATGCAACTTCTTTTGAATTATTGAAAAACTATAATACTAAATGAATTATTTCTGATTCATCATACAATTCTGCAATATCGGTGATAGAAAATTTAATACTCAATAGATTTTCTAAAATTAATACCACACTTTTAGAAACGATTATGAATGAAATCATTTCAGTGTTTAAAAATGATTATAATGTAGATTTATTTAAATTAAATTTTACAAATGAATATAAAAACAAATCAGTGCCAACATTATTTATTCATGCAAAAGATGATGCAGTTGTGAGTTTTCAGGATTGTGTAAATATGTATGAACATAAAGAAAAAATAGATCAATTAAATATAAACGAAATAAAACTTTTTGAACAAGCAGGACATGTAAGATCGCAAATAGTACATTATGATGAATTTGTTTTGTGCGTTAAAAATTTTATAAGTAAATACAACAATTAGCAATATAAGTTTAAATATAAAGTATAATACAAGAGGAGTGATAAGAATATGGATTATGGAACTAAAATCAAAGACGATTTATTTGATGATTCAAATATTATTTTAGAACAAGCAAAAAATTTGAGTGAAGAAAAAGAAACAGAACTAACAAAAGATGAAGAAATTTCAATTAAAAGAGATGTCAAAATTTTAGAATTAGAAGAAGAAATTGTTCATTTAAAAGCTGAGCTTAAATTATTTGAAGGTCAAAAGAATTATTTAAGTGAAGGTGTTCAAAAAACAAAAGAAGCATTTGAAGTTGCAAGACATAACGCAGAAAAAATTGTAATGAAAGCAGTAGATTTTTCTTTTTTAATGAGAAACAAAATTGTTACATTATTAAAAGAAATTGAAAATGCAAAAACAAAAAATCAAACAATTTTAACTTTAATTGAAGATTTTATTCAAAAAAATTCAAAAATATTTCGTTTCACCGATGATGAACAAGCAAAAGTTGCAGAATTGATCACAAATCAAATTGTTAAAGCAATAAAATAAGCAACTCTATAATGAAGTTATTCTTTATAAATAAATTAAATATAATGTAGATAAAAAATACGCAAAAGTTGCGTATTTTTTAAGGAGAAAATATAATGGCAGATTACAAAGAGACCTTATTAATTGGTAAAACAGATTTTGAAATGAGAGCAGGTTTGAGCGAAAAAGAACCTAAAATTGAACAATTTTGAATTGAAAAAGATATTTATAATAAAAAGCAAAAATTAAATGATGGCAAACCACTATTTATTTTACACGATGGACCACCATATGCAAATGGTTCAATTCATGTTGGCCATGCTTTAAATAAAACATTGAAAGATTTTATAATTAGATACAAAAATTCAACTGGTTATAAAGCGCCATTTATTTTAGGGTGAGATACTCACGGCTTGCCAATTGAAAATGCAATTGTAAAATCAGGAGTTGACAGAAAAACAACAAATAAAGTTGAATTTAGAAAATTAGCTGAAAAATATGCACTTGAACAAATTGAGATTCAAACCAAAGGTTTTACAAGATTAGGTGTATTTACAGATTATAATAAAAAATATGTGACTCTAACAAAAGATTATGTAATAAATGAAATGAAATTATTTGCAAAAATGTTTGAGAAAAAATTAGTTTATCGAGATTTAAAACCAATTTATTGATCGCCATCATCAGAATCAGCTTTAGCTGAAGCTGAAATTGAATATAAAGATGTCATGACAACATCAATATATGTAAAAATGGAAATTGTTGAAGATTATAACACGGTAAAAAAAGGTGATTTTGCAGTTGTTTGAACAACAACTCCATGAACTATTCCTGCAAATCAATTAATAGCTGTTGGAGAAAATATTAATTATTTACGTGTTAAAAATAATGAGAATAATGAAGTATATATTATCGCTGAAAATTTATTAAATGATGTTTTTGACAAAATAAATGTTAATAATTATCAAATACTTGCAACTTTTAAAGGAAAAGATATTACATCTGCTTTATATAAACATCCATTGTATGAAAATATTTCAAAAATCGTCTTAGGTCATCACGTTAGAGATGATGGTGGAACTGGATTAGTTCACACCGCAACAGGTTTTGGAGAAGATGACTATATTATTGGTAAAAATAATAATATTAATGTCTTTGCACCATTAAATGATCGTGGTATTTTTACAGAGGAAATAAATGACCCGGATTTAATTGGTCAGTTTTATGAAAAAACTAATGATATTGTTATAAAAAAATTGGAAGATAAAAATAACTTATTATTTAAATATTCTTTTAGCCATTCATATCCGCATGATTGAAGAACTAAAAAACCTGTTATTTATCGCGCAACAAAGCAATGATTTGTTAATATTGAAAAAGTAAAAACACAAATATTTGATGAATTACAAAAAATATCGACAAATCCAAAATGAGGTAAACAAAGAATTACTCAATCTTTGACAGATAGAAAAGAATGAGTAATCTCACGTCAACGATTATGAGGAGTACCAATTATTGCTTTTTATGATGAAAATAAAGAATTAATTTTATCAAATGAATTAATGAATCATGCTATTGAAATTCTTGCAAAAGATGACTCTAATTCATGATTTGAAAATGATGCTGATTATTTTTTACCACCAGAATTCAAAAACAAAAAAATAACAAAAGAAAAAGATATTTTAGATGTGTGATTTGATTCTGGATCATCAGCTATCTATATGGAAGAAACTTATCCTGAATTTAAAAGACCGTTTGATTTATATCTTGAGGGAAATGATCAATATCGAGGTTGATTTAATTCAAGTATGATTAATTCTGTAATTTTTGATGGTAAAAGTCCTTATAAAAAATTAATTGTAGCTGGAATGACAAATGATGCAACAGGTAAAAAAATGTCAAAATCTCTCGGAAACGGTATTGACCCACTAAAAATTGCAGACGAATTAGGAAGCGATATTTTACGCTTATGAGTTGCATCGGTAGATTATACAGATGATCAACGTATTGGTGGTGAAATCCTAAAACAAATAGCTGAAACATATAGAAAAATCAGAAACACCATGAGATTCATATTAGCAAATTTAGATGATTTTGATTGTGAAAATGATTATCAAAGTAATTTGCAAGATGTTGACAAGTTTGTTTTACACAATTTATCTGATGTAAAAAATAAAGTAATGAATTCATATGATTCATACAATTTCAATAATGTTTTTAATTTAATTAACAACTATGTAATTGTAGATTTGTCATCATTTTATTTAGACTTTATCAAAGATATTTTATATGTTGATGCAAAAGATGATGTAAGAAGAAGACAAGTTCAAAGCGTGTTATTTGAAATTTTATGAGGTTTAATTGATATGTTAAGACCTATTTTAGTACATACAACAGAAGAAGTTTATTCAAGTTTGAAAATGAACCATAAAGTTGAATCAATTCATTTATTGGATACAAAAAAACAAGATTTCCTTCAAAATGAACAATTTGTTCTTAAATGAGAGAAATTAATTAAATTAAGAAATGACATTAATTTTGCAATAGAACAAGCACGTAACGAAAAAATAGTTAAAAAATCATTTGAAGTTGAAATAGACATTAACTTAAAAAAAGATTATGAATTTTTAGAAAATATAAATGATTTAGCACAAATAGCTATTGTATCAAAAATAAATTTTGAAAAAACAATTGAAAATGGAATTGAGAGAGAAACTTCAATTTTAAAAGTAAAACATCGTGAAGGATTAAAATGCGAACGTTGTTGAGGAATTTTTGACACACTTGCAACAGATGATTTATGTCAAAGATGTAATAAAGTAGTAAATAAAATATAAGGCAGGTAAAAAATAAATGAAGCAGCAATTTAAATTAATATGTGATAAAGTATTGTTTTTTTTAAGAAATTATAATTTTGATTGAAAATTTAAATTGATTTGCTGTTTGCCATTATTTATTTTTTTAGTTGCTTTTGATTGAATTACAAAATCTGTTATTCAAACATCAATGTCTTATGGAGAAACAAAAGATTTTATTCCTGGATTTTTAAATTTAAAATATATTCTAAATCCGGGTTCAGCATACGGAATGAATTCAGATAATCCGGCGTTGGCAATATCTTTAGCTTCTGTAATTACATTTCTTTTAATTTTTGTTTTAATTTTCGTTAATTCTAAAACATGAATTATAGGAATAACATTTTTATTTGCAGGCTCATTTGCAAACTTATTGGCTAGAGCTTGAGCACCATCAACTCCTGATGGAATACATGGTGGTGTTGTTGATTTTTTAGTTTGAGATATAAAATGATTTGGTTCTGTTCCAAACTATATTTTTAATATCGCAGATGTATGGGTTAATATCGCAATAGCTTATTTGATAATTCGCTTGATTGTGACATTGATTTTACTTTTAATTAACTTTATAAAAATTAAAAAGGGATTATTGATTCAAGATGAAGATGGCAAATGAATATCATCAAATAAGGATAAAAAAATACCAAATAATGATTCTAAAATAAATGATTCAAATAAAAAATCGGAGAACAAAGAAAATGAATAACAAAATAATTGTTTTAACAGTTATTGAAAATGGCAGAGCGGATAAAATTATTTCGGAATTAATAAAGCCATTTTATGATGCTTCAAGAACACAAATTCAAAAATGAATTAGCAAAAAAGCAATCAAAATTAATAATGAGATTTTACAAAACAATAAAATGAAATTAAAAATAGATGATGAAATTCAAATAGAAATTTTAGAACCAACAGAATATGAAATAACACCAGAAAAATTGAATATTGAAATCATTTATGAAGATCAACATTTATTAATTTTAAATAAACCAAATAATTTGGTTGTACATCCTGGAGCTGGAAATTGAGAACATACATTAGTACATGGATTGATGCATCAAATTAAGGATTTATCACAAATTGGTGATAAAATTAGACCTGGAATTGTCCATAGATTGGACAAACAAACTGAAGGCTTAATGATTGTGGCTAAAACAGAAGCTGCACATAAAAAATTAGTAACAATGTTTGCAAATAATGAAGTTCATAAAGATTATTATGCTTTAGTTCATGGAGTAATTTACGAAAATGAAGGTATTATAAATGCACCGATTGGTAGACATTCTGGTGACAGAAAAAAAATGACTGTTACTGATAAAAATTCAAAAAGGGCTGTTACAAATTTTCATGTTTTAGAAAGATTTGAAGATGCAACATTAATTAGTTGCAATATTGAAACCGGACGCACTCATCAAATTAGAGTACATATGAAATTCATAAATCATCCAGTAATTGGTGATCCACTCTACGGTTTTATCTCTGATCGCAAAGACAAAAATGGTCAATGTTTGCAAGCTTATAAATTAGAATTCAATCATCCAATAACAAATGAACGTTTATTATTTGAAATTAAATTAAGTACTAAAATAAGTGATAGAATAAATATGTTAAAAGTAAAGGTGAAATAATATGCAATTAGAATATGAGCAAATTCGTTTAAGTTTAGTGAATTACTTTGTTAAACATGAACATTTTAAAGCTTATTCAAATCATAAAACGCACGAAACATCATATTTATTATCACGAAATAGTATGACATTTAATGCAATATATATTGGTCGTTATGATGCGGATTTTTCTGTAGATAATGAATTTGATGAATTATTAAAAAGTTTAAAAAAAACACCAAGAGAAAAAATTAAATGTTTATACATTTTCATTACAGATGAAATTATTAATTCAGACAAAAATGAAGATAATATTAAATATATTTATGGTAATAATTTAAACTTGATAGAACAGTTAGAAACTTATTTTCCAAAAGCAAATAGTATAATTTTTGAACCAGAAGAATTTAAAAATAAAAAAGATTCTCTATCAACAGGAATTGATGCTTCAATAACAGAAATCAATGATGATAATATTGAACAATTACAAGAAGAATTAAATAATCCAGATTCTAAAGTTGTCAAAGATTTGGATAATTTTGTAAAAAATTTAAAACAAAAAACATCAGTTATGGGTGTTTTGATGATAATACTTTTTGCGGGCCTTCCAATTGCAACTATTTTTTTGGCACAATTTAGATTTACTTTTTTAGATTCTAGTTATGTTAGTTCAACTACTTTTCAAGTATTTTTTGGTGCATTAAATGGTCCATTGATGAGAAATGCAAATCAATGATGACGAATTTTTACATGAGGTTTTGTTGCAATCAATAATGATATAATTTTTGGCATAGTTTTAATGGCTGCGTTAGGTTGATTAATATTTTTAACAGCAAGAATGTATGCAACAACCACTTCTTGATGAAATGTTTTAATTACTGTTTTTGGTTCTTATATTATCGGTGGATTTTTTACAGGTGTTGTTTTTCCAGAAACAACCTTCACAGCTTCACCATTAATAATTGCGACAATAACTTCGGCTTTATTTTTTGGTACATCAAAGAAAACCATTATTAATATTTATGCAAGAAAAGCTGCGGGTTGACCATTTTTTATCTTGCTTGTATGACCAATATTTTCTGGCAATATGTCTGTTTATTTTATAATATTTTTAGGTTTTGTATCAGGATATGTCTTTACGTTAATATTGAGTGCTATTTCAACAAAAGATAAAGATTGATTTATCGCTTTTCCATCTGTAATGCTTGGGGCATTTGTTATAACACCGGTTGTTTTAATTTTTATTCCAACTTTTACAATTGCAATGTCAACTGATGTTTTACAATCTTTAGGCTTTTATGCGTATTATAATTTAATGTCTGTAGATCAGGCAACTCACATTGCAAATGAATTATTGAAGTGAAATGTTATATTTGATATTATCCCTGGTGATCATTTAAATATTATTACTATGTAGGTATAAAAGTATGCAAAAAAGAAAAAATTATATTTCATGAGAAACCTATTTTATGGCCATTGCCGAACTAAATGCAATGCGTTCAAAAGACCCAAATACTCAAGTTGGCTGTGTTGTTGTTAATGATTTAAATCAAATTTTATCATCAGGATATAATGGCTTACCAAGAGGACTAGATGATGATGAATATCCATGAGGCAATAATTCAGAAAACTGAATGGAAACTAAATATCCATATGTTGTCCATGCAGAATTAAATGCAATTGTTTCTTCAAGAACAAATTTAAATAATACAACGATATATACAACTTTATTTCCTTGCAACGAGTGTACAAAAGCAATTATTCAAGCTGGTATTAAAAAAATAGTTTATGCATGTGATAAATATGCAACAACAGAAAATACTATGGCATCAAAAAAAATGTTTGGTGATGTCAATATTGAATATGTTAAAGTTGAACCTGTAAATATTAAATTGTCATAAATTTTAATTGTAAAGTGTAAAATAGATTTGGAGGTGACATAAATATGGCATTAGATAAAAATAATTATGTGGAAGTATTAAATTGAGATCTTGACTATATTAGAGAACAATTAGATAATGGAAAAACTATTTTAGCAGCAGTTGAAGCCGGTCCAATTGTCCAAGAATCTTTAAAAAATGGTTATTCAAATTATATAAAAGCAAAAATTGAATTAAAAGAAATGAATGAAAATTTGAAAGCAGTTTGCGCATGTGACAATCCTGCAAATGCATTAATTTGACTTTGAAGAGATTAATTAAATAGGTTATAAATGAAATTAAGCACATCCAAAAAAGGTGTGCTTAATTTTTTATTATATTTTAAAATGTATTTTTATGAATTGTTCTTGAATATTTACTGGGAATTGTAACTTATATTTTTTAACTAACTGTTTTACATTATTATTTGCGCCAAATGGAAGAGTGATATTAAATTCTGCTTCTAATTTTTGCATTTGATTTAATAATTCGGCTCTAGCCAATATTGATGCAACAGCAACAGCTATTACTTTAACTTCTGCTTTTGGTAAGAAAAACGTATTTTTGATAGGATCTGCATGAGCATTTCGTAAAAATTTATAATAATTACCTTTAGAAGTGAATTCATCAATAACTATTTTTTTATCTATTAAATTTGGGTAATTATGAAGAAATTTTTGCAGACATTTATTATGTATTAGCGCTTTTAATGCATGAGCATTTTTATAAAGCACTTGCAATTCATTATAAATCAGATTTTGCATAACTTGAATTCTAAAAGGGATTATTTCTCTTAGTTTTTCTGCTAAAACAACAACCGTAACATCTGATAATTTTTTTGAATCTGTAACTTCAGCGAAAAGATTTGGATAATCTGCAATATGTTCACTTGAAACATATGCGCAAGCTGAAACCAATGGACCAAAATAATCGCCAACTCCAGTTTCATCACATCCGATTACATCTGTTGTTGGTATTTTTTCAACTTCAAAATCAAAATATTTTATCAAAAATCATTCAATATTTGAACCTTGTATTAAAACGGTATTGTTTTTATATAATGTCACTTTTCCACCATTAAAATTAAAACTCATAATATTGTCATTAATATTAAAATCTTTACGAATGTTATTAATTATTTTTTTATCTACATTTTTAAATGACTGAGAAACCATAGGATATTTAAATTCCTTTCTAAAATGTTTCCATTTATATGATTATTTTATTATAATTATTACGAAATGGGGCAAAAACAAATGTTAATTAATATCGGACCATGATGAATATTTGACACAATTGCTTTGTTAATAATAATTATTTTTATGATTATTGGTATGTCAAAAGGTACATATGTTGTTATGTATTTTTTAGGCATTAATTTAGTTGTTTTTTTGTTTAATTTGTTTATGGTTCCGTTTGTCGTTCAGGCAATATCAACACCAGTGATGAAAATTATTAATGATAATTTTGATATTGACAATTTAACAAAAACGTTTAGTAGTTACATGTCTGGTTTTTTAAATCAATTGATGTCAATATTATTTCCAACAGAAGCACCAAATATTTCAATAGATGCTCCATCATTTAGTCATAAAATAGTTTCAGTGCTTGTTTCTTCAATAATTTCTTTGTCTTTACAAATAGTGTTATTGTTTATTTTTAATATTGTGGGAATAATTATTTATTTTACATTTTTGAAAAGAAAATTAAGTAAAGCTCGTATTAATAGACATACAGATGTACTATTTGGTGCTATTTTAGGTTTTATTTGAGGCATAATGTGAACTTTTGGTATGTCATCTGTTGTTGCCTTACCGGTTTTTAAAACAGATACCCAAGATATAGTTAATCAAGATTTGGGTTCTGTAGATTTTAGTGATCCAGAATCTGTTAATCGTTTTAGAGATATTATTTTATATGGTAATAGATATAAACAAAAAGCTGTAACTGGTAAGATGTCTAAAATAGTACCTAAAATGGGTCTAAATTATACTGCTGAATGTTTTTCAAAATATTTATTATTGCCAATGGCGGCGATGCCAGCAGAAGGTTGAACTGGTGATGTATCAAAAATACCCCAAGAAATTTTAACAACTTTAAATAATACAATTTTAAAAGGATACACTTCAAATAATTATTTTGATATTTCTGCAAGATCATGCGCAGACTATGGTATGTCAGATACACAGTCATTACAAAGAGCAATATTAGAATCAATAATTTTAATGGGTGGTTTAAATATTTCAGATTCAAGTTTTTCAAATGGAATAGCTCCAACAAAATCACTTCAAGGTGTCGGTTCATTTACGATATTAAAAGAACAATTAGATAATTATAGACAAAACAAAAGAATGGGCAAAAAAGATTTTGAAGGTTTTTATGCAGCAAATAATAGCATAGACAATAATGAATTTTTAAGAGCTGCAAATATTTTAGAAAATTCTGATGAAGAAACTTTAAATCAAAATTATATAATTGATATATTAAAAAATCCTGATTTATTATATAACTGAATGAAAAATATATATTATTTGAATCAATATGATTTAATTAATGGAACATTGTCTTTTTTACCAGATATGTATAGTTCGTTAGTTTTAATTTCGGGATGAGAAATTGTTCCTGGAGCAAATGTCTCTATTTATACAAGTACAGATAGAACTGATGGTCAAAACAATGTTGTATTACATTATTTCAATGATAATTGACAGCAAATGGTTGATTATACAGTTTAATAGAATAGGTAAAATATATATGATTGGTATAGATATTGTAAAAATAAAAAGAATTAGCTTAAAAGAATCATTTTTGATAAAATTTTTATCTCAAAATGAACTTCAAATATTGAATGATTTTTCTTCAAAACAAAGAAAAATGCAATTTGTAGCAGGCAGATGAGCTGCAAAAGAAGCGATAATTAAAGTAATAGATATACCAACAAATTTTAATAAAATAGATATTGGTTATGAAAATGAACGTCCAGTAATTTTAACTTCTGAATATAAAAATATAGAAATTAGTATAAGTCACGATAAAGAATACGCAATTGCAGTTGCGATGATGAGGTAAGAATATGAAGCAGTATTTAGAGTTATTAAAATATGTTTCTGAAAATGGAATCAAACGAGATGATAGAACAAAAACAGGTACTATTTCTGTTTTTGGTACACAAACAAGATATGATTTAAAAAATGGTTTTCCACTTGTTACGACAAAAAAAATTTATTGAAAAGGAATAGTTCATGAATTATTATGATTTATTGCGGGTGATACAAATATTAAATATTTAGTTGATAATAAAGTTAATATTTGAAATGAATGGCCATATGAAACTTTTAAAAAATCATCATCATATAATGGAGAAACATTAGAACAATTCATAGAAAAAATTCAGTTAGATGATGCTTTTGCAGCAAAATTTGGTGAATTAGGGCCTGTCTATGGTAAACAATGACGTAATTTTGATGGTGTTGATCAATTTATGGAATTATTAAATCAAATTAAAACAAACCCAAATTCAAGAAGATTAATATTGTCGGCTTGAAATCCAAAAGAAATTCCCAAAATGGCTTTACCACCTTGTCATACTTTATTTCAATTTTATGTGCAAAATGATTATTTAAATTTGCAATTATATCAAAGATCTGGAGATCTATTTTTAGGTGTACCATTTAATATTGCCTCATATTCTTTGCTATTGGAATTAGTTGCAAAAGAATGTAATTTAAAAGCAGGAGAATTTATTCATGCAATTGGCGATGCACATATTTATTTGAACCACCTAGAACAAGTTAAATTGCAATTGACAAGAACGCCACATAAATTACCACAAGTCAAAATTAATAATTTTAAATCTATTTTTGAAGTTAAAGCAAGTGATGTTGAATTAATAGATTATGAGCATGATCCATTAATCAAAGGTTTGGTATCTGTATAATTATGGTTAATTTAATATGAGCTCAAACAAAAAGTGGTGTCATTGGTAAAAACAATAATTTGCCATGAAAAATAAAAGCAGAAATGAATCATTTTAGAGAAACTACAATGTACAATGATATCTTAATGGGTTCAAAAACATTTGACTCAATAAAAAAACCACTTTTAAATAGACAAAATTATGTTTTGACAAGAAATACAAATAAATATGAAAATTATCAATTTGATAATTTGCACTTTATTAATAATTTGAATACTTTTTTAAAGCCATACTTTAATAATGTGAATAAAAATATTTATGTTATAGGTGGTAAAGCAATTTTTGATTTAGCAATAAAATTTGCAGATAAATTAATAATTAGTATAATAAATAAAGATTATGATGGTGATATATATATATCACCAATTAATTTGGAAAAATTTAAATTGATTAAAACAAATAAGTATGAAGATTTTTTAGTTAATTATTATGAAAGGATTTAAATAATATGTTAGAAAAAGAAAACCAAACTAATATTACCAATGACAGCGATTCAGCAGAAGAAAAAAATGTTGTAGAAATAACTGTAAATGATAATAATGCGGAAAAATTTGTTGAAGCAAAAGAAAAAACTAAATTGAATGGATGAAGAGTTTTTTGAACTTGACCTAGATTATTGTTTGCGTTAAGAAAAGCCAAGAAAATGTCAAAAAAAATGACTGTTGATCCAAATTTTTATTCAGAAGAATATAGATATAATTGAATAAAAAAAATTGCCAAATATTGTCTATTTTTAACAAATATCAAAATAGAAGTCATAGATATTGAAAATTGATTAGATAGAGGAGTTGTTCTTGCACCAAATCATGAATCAAATTTTGACCCAGTTTTTTTATTTGCCATAAATAATTTTCAAAAACAACAACCATTAGCTTTTATTGCAAAACAAGAATTATGAAAATCAAAACTATTTTCACGATTTATTAAATTAGTTGATGCTATTCCATTAGATAGAGAATCATCAAGATCTGCACTGGATGCTTTCAAAGCAGGTAAGGAATTAATCACTGAATATAAACGCAGTTTAGTAGTTTTTCCATCTGGTACTAGAACAGGTTCAAATGAACTTGGTGAATGACAAGGGGCTGCTTTGAAAGTTGCTCAAATGGCGTATGCACCAGTAATACCAGTGACAATTATAGACTCGTATAAAACTTTTAGTCATAAAGGTAGATTAACTGTTCGAGTTATCTTTGGAAAACCATTTATGCCAGAAAAACATATGTCAATTAAAGCTGATATGTTAACACAAAATGTTAAAAAAGAAGTTCAAAAAAATATGGATAAATATCTAAATATGGACCCAAAAACTGTTAAAAAAGTGGTTGAAAAACCTAAACCAAAAAAGAAGAAAGGTTTAATATATTAATCTAAGTCAAATAACGAATGAGGAAAATGATGAATTTTTTAGAAATAATTGAAAAGAAAAAACATAATAAACCATTAACTAAACAAGAAATAGATTGAATAATTGAAAATTTTACATCAGGTAAATTGATGGATTATCAAATGTCTGCTTTGACAATGGCAATTTATTTTAATGGTATGAATGATGAGGAAATTGCAAATTTAACAGGTAGTATGCTAAAATCAGGGAAGACCTTTGATGTATCGAATATAAATGGTTTTAAAGTTGACAAACATTCTACCGGTGGTGTTGGTGATAAAACATCACTAATTTTTGCACCACTAGTGGCTTCGTTTGGTTTAAAAGTTGCTAAAATGTCTGGACGCGGACTTGGTCAAACAGGTGGTACAATAGACAAATTAGAATCTTTTCCTGCATGAAAATCAGAAATATCAGAAGAACAATTTGACCAAATTGTTGATAAAGTTGGTATTTCTATAATTGGACAATCAGATGAAATTGTACCTGCAGATAAAAAGCTTTACGCTTTAAGAGATGTTACAGGAACAGTTGATTCATTACCATTAATTGTCTCATCTATAATGTCAAAAAAATTAGCTATCAATGACGATGGTATTGTTTTAGACATTAAAGTGGGTTCTGGTGCTTTTATAAAAAACGTTGAAGATGCTAGAAAATTAGCAAGAACAATGATTTCAATCGGAAAAGCTCATAATCGTAAAGTTTCAGCCATGTTAACAGATATGAACAAACCATTAGGTAAAGCCATTGGTAATGCATTAGAAATAAAAGAAGTCATAGATACATTAAATGGTCATGGACCAAATGATTTAGTAGAATTATGCACCACAGCAGCTGGTGAATCACTTGTTCAGGCAGGATTATTTAATTCAATTGCAGAAGCCAAAAAAGAAGTACTAAAAAAATTGGATGGATCGACATTAATATATTTGAAAAATTTCGTTGAAGCACAAAATGGTGATTGATCTGTTTTTGATGATTATGAGGAAAATTTTTCATGCAAAAATAAAATAGAAATCAAAGCCCAAAAAAATGGTTATTTGGAATTTAAAAATACAGATAAATTGGGTTATTTAGCTATGTATTTAGGTGCAGGTAGGGAAGTAAAAACAGACTTAATTGATCATGCTGCAGGAATTTATCTTGAAAAACAAGCAGGAGATGAAATTGTTGTTGATGATTTAATTATGACTTTATATACAAACAAAAATATTGAAGAAAAGTGAACAGAAATGGCGCATGAAACATTTTCTGTAACGGATAAAAAAAATAATGAACCTATTATAATAGATTTGTTAAATTAATTGGCTAAAATTTTTGTAAAACTGTAAAAAGGAGATTTACTTTATGGCATTAAAATCAATTGATGATATAATTTTGTTTTTAAATGATACTAAGCCTGAAATAAATTCTTCTTTTGTAAAAGGAACTATAGGTTTACAAGAAACAAAAACAATTAAAGACAAATATGATTATATTAAAAGAAATTATAATAAAAGTGATTATGACAAAGTAACCTTAGAATGATGAGAAAAATTTACGCAAGAAAAAATTCCAACAGCAGATGATGTTGAAATTGCAATATATACAAAAAAAGGTAAGTTTGATAAAAAATGAATAATTTTATTTCACGATTTTAAAAAATCACATGTTGATTCTTATTTTGATGCTTTAAAATTTATTCTACTAGGTTATTCAGTAGCATTAGTTGACTTTAGAAATCATGGTGAATCACAATCAACGCCTGTTACTTTAGGATGACTTGAAATTTTTGATGTGATTTCAGTTATTGATTATGTTTCTGCAGTTTTTGAAGCAGAAGAAATTGGACTATTTGGTAAGGGACTTGGTGGATTTATAGTTTGCAGAACTATAGATGTTTATGGTGATCAATTAATAAAACAAGGATTAAAATGAACAATTATTGAATCTGCACCGTCATCAAGTAATACAATTGTTTTTCCATTATTGCATTCTGTTTTTAGTGAAAAAAGATTTATTACCTATAGCTATGAATTACAAAACTTATATATGAGAAAATATAATGCGCAAATTTTAAATATTCAAGCTTTTACAAAATCTTGTAAAATACCAACAATGTTTTTAACTGTGAAAAATGATAGTGTTATAAATAGTCATGAATCACAGTATCTTTACAATCAAAAAGGTAATCTCAATGTAGATAAAAATGTTTTATACACAGAAGGTAGTCATGAGTTTAATTGGCTTGATAATTGAACTAAATATTGAAATCAAATTATTGAATGACTTCAATATTTGAAATTATACTAATAAAAATAATTTTAATACATAAATTTATGTATTAAATATAGATAGGAAAAATATGAAATTAACAGATGAATTAATATTAATTAAAGATAAACCAGCAAGAAACAGAATTGTTATGCCACCAATGGATACATTAATGGCATCAGATGGATTTGCAAATGATTTTCATATTCAACATTATGGTGCGAGAGCATATGGTGGTGTTGGGACAATTATTGTAGAATCAACAGCAGTTTCAAAAGAAGGGCGTATTCGTGAAAATGATTTAGGAATTTGAAAAGATGAACATATAGAAAATCTAACTAAAGTTGCCAAAATAATTAAAAAAGGTGGCGCAATTGCTGGTATACAATTAAACCATGCTGGTTCGAAAGCAGATTTAGACACGGAAACAATTGGACTTACTAAATATTTTGATTATATGAATCAAGATAAATTAAAAATTGCAAGTATACAAGATTTAAAAATAATAAAAGATAAATTTATAGCAGCAGCTTTTAGAGCAAAACAGGCCAATTTTGATTTTGTTGAAATACACGCAGCGCATGGTTATTTATTATCAGAATTAATTTCTCCAAAATTAAATGATGTTATAGTTAGTGATGATATTTTAGTTAGAACACAACTAATTATTGATATAATTGATGAAATTAATGAGAAAGTAAAAATTCCAGTAGGAATAAGAGTTTCATTTACAGATCACACACCTGGTGGGATGGAATTAACAGCATATAAACCATTTGTTAAGACTTTAGAAAATAAATTAATTTATTTTCACGTATCTAGTGGTGAAACACTTGCGCGTGTCAGAATGTCAGATATAATTGCAGATTTAGGCCATAAATTATTTCGCTTACCAATTGCAACTGAAGTTAAAAAATGAACAAAAACACCACTTATAACTGTTGGTAATTTTGGTTCATTAGATGATGTCAACAAGGCGATGAATGCAAACATTGATGCAGTAGCTATGGGAAGAGTATTAATATACAATCCGAATCATGTAGTTAATAATTTATTAACAGTAGATGAGTTAGATAAAACTAAATATCATTGAAATGATAATTTATGATTTAGTTATCAACATTATAAAGCAATAATTACTAAAAAATAAAAGGAGTATTTATATGAAATTAGATGAAAAACAAATAAAAGAAACGGGACTTTTTGATCTAGGACAAAATGTGAAAACCACAAGTCTTAATGAAAATTTTAATGATGATGTCTGATTAAATATGATACTTGCAGATAAACAACCATTAGATACACAAATTGTAAATGTCACATTTGCAAATAAATCAAGAAGCAACTGACATTATCATTCATCTGCACAAATTTTGATTGCCGTTGCAGGCGAAGGCTTATATTGTGAAGAAAATAAAAAACCTCAAATTCTTCAAAAAGAAATGGTAATTAATATTCCACCAAAACAAAACATTGACATGGAGCTGTTGATGACAGCTATTTTACGCAATTAGTATTAACACCAGGTGAGACATTTTGATTAAACTCTGTTTCAGATGATGAATATAATTCATTTAAATTAAAATAAATAATTTTAGTCAGTGTATTTATCAAAATACACTGATTTTTATTTATTCATAAATAGTCAATTGGTGAATATATTCATGTTAAAATTAATTTGCTAGTATTTTTTAGCTATTTGAAAGGTATTTTTACTAAAAAAATATTGCATATTTTTTTAGTAATTTTTTTACTGTTACCAACAATTTTCAAACAAATTTATTGCAGATAAATTTAATTTTTTATATTAATAAAAATATTAAAAATGAATTAATATTAAAATCAGCAATTGAAAAATCACTATTTTTTAAAAATAATAAAGTGTACATAAATATAAATCGATTAAAACAGTATAACTTAAATGATGATATTTTTTCTATACTTAAATCAGATTATTTCAAAAATAAATTAAATGAAATATTTAATTTAAACTTAATAACATTTAGTAATAATATTTTTTATATAGTTAAACCTAATGAATTTAATTCTTTTTCTGAAAAAAATTCGTTTGGTAATTTTTGAAAAGTGGAACATTGATATTGATTTGGTTGATGAAGGTTACATTTTGATGAACAGGCAACCAAAAATATTGCAAGCATTTTAGATTTTTCATCAAATTCTACCGATGTTGGGCAAGCAATTGGAAATATGTTTCCTAAAATAGGAATTACTTTAACAATTTTTGGTATTTTTTGTGTTGCAAACTCTTTCATATTCAGTTTAGTCGATAAAGGAAATGGAGTTTGAATTGGTTTCTGAACATTAATTCCAGATGTAGGATGAGGTGCAAATTAATGAAAGAAAGAACCAAAATTAACAGAATTTTGTTTACAATAATGATTACATTAAATTTTCATTTATTTTTTATTATATTTTTAAGTTCCATATTTTCATTTCTCAACAAATTTGATGATACATCTACACTTATCAAATTAATTGGTATTGTTGTTTCGCTGTTGTTATTAATTGCATCAATATGTAATATAATAGAAATTAAATATAATGATATTAATAAATTTTTTATATTTTTCGGTTATTGATTTTTACCACTATCAATTCCGTATTTGATTACAAGTAAAATTATTGATGAAAATTATCAACAGGTAGAAAAAAATAATTATACATTTCTAGTAATAATTTCAATTATTAATTTAGTTTTTTCATCTATAGGTATTATGGTTTTGTTTTCGATGTTATTTTTAAAAACAAATGAATTAGATGTTGACGTAGATATGTTTCTATTTTTTTAGTATTTCCATTATTGATAATTATAGGAACAATTACAAATTTAATTAATTATAAAAAACAAATTAAGGTTTTAAATATTTTTGCCTGAATTGGTTTAACTTTAAATTGATCCTATTTATTTTGAAATATAATAAATAAAAAATAATTTTAGTATACTTAAAATTGGTTATATAGGTTAAAGGAGAAAAATAATTTATGGGAAAAATAATTATTAATGAAGATTTTGAAATTTATTTCCTGATGTAGAAATAGGAATTATCATAGCAAAAGAAATAAATAATCAAAAAACAGATGAAATTAAATATCAAAATATGTTGAATTTGGCACAAAAAAATGCACTAAAATTTTTAGCAGATGAAGAATTTACAAGTAATGAAATTATTAAAACTTGAAGGGAAGCTTTCACAAAATTTAAGACAAAAAAAGTGCTAGATTGTCAATTGAAGCATTATTAAAAAGAGCAAAAAACAATCATCAATTAACACCAATAAATCCATTGGTTGATATATATAATTACATTTCTTTGAATTTTGGTTTTCCATGTGGAGGAGAAGATATAGATCAAATAAGTGGCGATATGCTATTGATAAAAGCAACTGGATTTGAAGATTTTATTACATATGGATCAGATATTTCAGAACCACCATATGAAGGAGAACTTGTTTACAAAGATAATTTAGGAGTTATTTGTCATTGCTTAAATTGAAGAGAAGGGAAAAGAACAATTTTAACAGAAAAAACAACTAGTGCAATTCTTTGCATTGAAAACATTCAAACAGATTGTAAAAATGATTTATTAATTGCTATTGAAACTTTAGCAAATCAAATTAAAAATGAACTTGGTGGTGAAGTTTCTTTTAAAATATTAAATAAGACAAATTTTGAAGCATTTTTTTAGTAAAATATAAAAAGAATATATATTCTTAAGATGAAATTAAATTTTCTGAGGTTTGCATATGAAAAATAAAACCAAAACTTGTAAAATACTGTTTACATCAATTATTACGTTAAATTTGCATTTTCTTTTAATGCTTGTTTTAGCTTTATTTATTGCACTTTTTAATAGTTACTATTTAAAAAATGTTCTAATTTGATGAATTGGTTTTGCAATTGCAATAATTTTATTGTTGGCAGTTATTTCTAATATTTTAGAAATAACTCAAAATAAGATTAAAAAAATATTTGTGTTTATTGGTTATTGATTTTTTCCATTATCAATACCATATTTAGTTTTGGATAAAGATGATGAAAATAATGATTAAATAAAAAATGAACAAGTAGATAATGAAAAATCAAATTATGCTTTTTTATTATCAATTTTAATTATAAATTTATTGTTTGCTTGTTTTGGTTTATTTGTGTTATTCACTCTTTCTGCTTTGGGGCTTTTTGGATTTAGCTTTGGTTTAAATACTGTTGTATATTTTTTGTTACTGCCGATATTACTAATTATTGGTACAATTTCAAATTTAATAAGTTATAAAAATCCAAATAGAACTTCTAAATTTTTAGCATGATTTGGTTTAACTTTAAATTGAGCGTATTTATTATGAAAAATAATTGAATAATTTTTTGAGTTAATTAATACCGATTGTGAGATTTTTATTTGAATAAAACTAATTGTCATAACATATGTTTTCTGTAAAAAACGAATATAAAATTAGTTTCGATTTTATAAGTTTTCTTAAAAAATAGAGAAAACCAACAACCATGAATAATGGTCAATGTTTATGGGCATTAGTTTAATTAGCCGATATATGTTATAATAATAATGTAGTAAAATGAAGTGATACTACATTATTTTGTAAAGGAATATATTTATAATGAAAAAATTATTGAATTTAATGGCAATTTTTGGATTGACTAATTTTGGTGTTTCTTCAGTTATGTCTTGTGGTGTTGTGGGTATTACAGATATTACAGGAACGGTTGAAAAAATTATTGAATCAAATTTAGGAGTTTCAATTTTAGTTATTGATGAACTTAAAAACAAAACTATAATTGCCGGTTCATCAGATAACTCAATTTACAAATTAACAGATGAAGGTAAAATTGACACATCTGTTGGTACAGATGGAAATGGTAAAATAGAAGATCAAACTTTTGATGGAGCTATTGAAACAATTACACAACTTGCAAGTGGAATTATTTTAGCCGGAACTAGCAAAGGTTCAATTTATCAATTAACAGATGAAGGTAAAATTGATATATCTGTTGGTGATGGAACTGGTAAGTTAGAAAATAAAACATTACACGGCTATATAGAAGCAATTATACAATTAGATAACGGAATTGTTTTGGCTGGTACAAATTTTGGTCAAAGTGGCTCAATTTATCAACTAACAGCTGAAGGTAAAATTGATACATCTGTTGGTGATGGAACTGGCATTATTGAAACAAACTTTGATAAATCTGGTTTAGAATCAATTGCTGAACTTTCAAATGGTATTGTTTTAGCTGGTACAAATGATAGATCAATTTATAAACTAACAGCTGAGGGTAAAATTGACACATCAGTTGGTAATGGCACAGGCAAATTAGATGATCAGTCATTCATTGGTTGAATTAATATAATAACTGAAGTTTCAAATGGTGCAATACTTGCTGGAACAAATGATGGTAGTTCAATTTACAGACTAAACAGAGATGGTACTGTTAATAAATCATTTGGCGATGGTACAGGTAGAATTGTTGACGGTACTTTAGATGGCAATGCTGCTTGAATTACACAACTTTCAAATCAAACAATTCTTTTAGGTACAAATGAAGGTTCAATTTATAAATTATACAATTAACAATTATCTAGTTTTATATAATAAATGTGATCTATTAGATCACATTTTTATTTTTGCGAGATAATAATTAATTTTGTAATCATATGTTATAAAATATACGCGTACTTTAGTTATAAAAAGTGACTATAATGAACAAATCAAAGGAGAAATATATTCTATATGTTATATGGTATTTTCGCAGTAGTTACAGTACTTGTTATTTTAGCTATTGTTATATTAATTTTACAATTAAAAAAGAAAGCAGATAACTCAACAGATACAACTACTAAATCTGATTTAAATTCGCTAAAAATGGAATTAACCCAAAACAGTTCCAATGTCAAAAATGATGTAATTAATCAGTTATTAACTTTAAGAACGGAAAGTAATGAAAAAATAAATTCGGTTGAAACTCAAGTAAAAGATTATATTACAACACAGTTAAATGATACACAAAATAAATTTAACCTATCATCAAATGAAATTAGAAATAAAATAGACGATGTATCACAAAAAACAGTATTTATTGATAACATTAAGCATAAATTAGATAAATTAGATAATTTATTGTCACAAAATAATAAAGCTGGAAAAGCAGGAGAATATACTTTAGAAAGAATGATGGCAAATATTGCTGGTAATTTTAAAGGTAAAAATTTATTGTTTGAAACGCAATACACAATGCAAAAAACAATAGATAGCAAATCATTGCGACCAGATTTATTTATTAAAGGTAATGGTGATAAATTTATCAATATTCCAATTGATGCTAAAATGCCATTTAAGGAATATTTAAAATTAATAGAAATCAATGAAGAAAATAATCCAGATGATTATAAAAATCATAAAAAAGCCTTTGAAACTGATGTAAAAAAACGAATAGATGAAACAGCAAAATATGTTAGTGCAGAAGATAATGTTGTGTATTCAATTATGTTTGTTCCATCAGAAAGCATTTTTTCTTTCATCATTGGACAAACAGATTTAATAGATATGGCTTTTAAAAAGAAAGTTATTATTGCGGGACCAACTACATTAATTACAATAATAGAATCAATCGATAAATACATGTCATTGTTTGATAATATCAATAATTATGAAAAAAAAGTTGAAATTTTAGATAAAACCATTAAATATTTAGATAATTTTAATGTGGAATTATTTAATTTAGAAACTAAATTTATTGCTTTATATAATCAATTTAAAGAAATCAATACAAAAGAAAAAAGCTTAAAAAAACAATACGATAAATTATTAAAAGAAAATGAGGATTAATTTTATAATAACGAAATTTAAATTATTTGTGTTAAACACTGTAAAAATGAGTAATTTTATAGTATACTTATAGTATCTGAATGAGATAATTAGTAAATAGCCCCATTTAAATTTGTTTAGCCCTATCAAATAAATGATTTTATTTATTTTAATTCTTAGATAATATTTTACTTGTTCAGATCCATGCGAAAGAACCCTGCCCGGGTTCTTTTTATATGTAAATATGTTGTAAAATAAACATTGAAAGTGAGAGAGCAATAAAATGAAATATAATAATTTAACAAATCATATCAATATAGATGCTAATAATCATTACTATATTGCTCAATTTGATAAACATAAAATACCACAATCAATTGATAATAAAATAAGTGAATATATAGATAAAAACAATATTATCATGCTTCCAACTGTGACAACAATTTTAGATCTTGATTCACCGTATTTTAAAAATTATGTGCCAAAGAAAAATTTGGAAATTGCAATAAATAGGGGAATACAAGTACATGAATTAGTGGATGAAGCCATAAAAAAACGTAATGGTCCAAAAATTAATACTCCAAATAATGAAGATGTTGATAAATTTCATATGCAATTGGTGAAGAGAATAATATCTGAATTAAATGCTATTTTATATACCTATAAAATATCTGAAATCTATTCAGAACAATCATATTTTTACTCAACACATATTGGTACGTATTTAGGAACAACAGATATATTATTAAAAACACAAACAGATGGATGAATTCTTATTGATTTAAAAACTTCTAGAACTAATCATATTGAAAGATATACAAAACAATTAAATTTGTATAAAACAATGATAGAAGAGGCAAATTCAAATATTAAAATTACAAAATTAATGGTAATAAATCCAAGAACTGAAATTACGATAATAAATATTAATATTATGAATCAAAAACAAATTAATCAATTAATTAGTTTATCAAATCGGATAATTGATAATTAATTTATTTCAAATAAAAAAAAGCATTAGAATTCAATGCCTTTTCTTGCTAAAAGTTTTTTTGTATTATAATAATGTTTTTCTGCACTAACTATTGAAATTAAATCAGCATATTTAAAAAATTCATAATCTATACTATGTCCAGAAAACATCAATTCAGTATTTTTGTGATCTAATTGTAATAATTTAATTAGCTTATTTTTTGATATTAATTTTGCATCATAGCAACCAAATAATTCATCTATGAGAATTAAATCATATTGATTTGATGAAATTAAATTTATTAATACATTGATACCGTTTTCCACTTCTTTTTTTAGCGTTTTTAATTCTTCTTCATTAATTTGATTTGTGAATTTTGTTGATGAATTGTAAAAATCAAATAAATCAATTTCTGATTTAAATTTATTTTTGATAATATTTATTTCACCTGTTGGTCAATTTTTTAGAAATCTTACATAGGCAACTTTTAAATTATTACCAACTGCTCTCAATAATGAACCATTTAAGATTGAAGTTTTCCCTCTACCATCACCAAGATAAAAATGAGTTTGTGCGTTTATCATTTTTTTATGCAACTAGTTTTTAATGTACGTTAAAACTTCATCAATATGTTTTACAGGTTCAACATTTCTGAATTCTTTAACAACATTTCCACTATTATCAATAATAAAAGTAGATCTAATCGTTGCATTTTCTATATTTTCACCATTTGAATCTGTTCTAGTTCCTAAAACATTAAATTCTTTATGAATTTTATCGTTTTTATCTGATAAAAGAGGGTATTTTAATTCATATTCACATGAAAAATCATAATTTTTTGTAATTTCATCTCTTGAAATTCCTGCAACTGTATAATTTAAAGTATTAAATTCATTGATATGTTTATTGTATGCTGCAACTTCTAGAGAACATCCAGATGTAAAAGCTTTTGGATAAAAAAATAATACTAAACCTTTTTTGTTTTTTAATAATTCAGCTCAAGAAATAGTTTCATTTCTGTCTGTTTTAAATGTTTCATTTAAATTAATTTTCATATTTTCACCTCGTAATTATTATATTATTTTTTGTATTTTAAATAAAATATTAATGAAATATCTTAGAACAAATTTTTAGGTAATAATTAAAATAGGTTGTATTTTATTTTTAAATGTGTTTAAATAAGTATACAGGGAAGTGATTTTTTACTGTGTATAAATTGTAATGATTTTAAAATAAGAATATAAGACAAAATAAGAAAGGAAAACTAAACACATTTTTAATGTGTTTAGTTTAATTTGTGCATGTTATGCGAAAAATCTTATTACTACTATTTTCAACAAGTTTTAGTGCAACAAGTGTGCCAATAGTTACAGATGCAATACAACAATATAAAATTGATAATGGACATATTGTTGATGATAAATATAGTTTAAATTCTTTTCATTTAGAAAAATTTAATTCGATATTGTCAAAAAGTATGTCAGAGGATGAAAAAATTCAAAAAATTGTTCATGATGGAATTAACGGCTTGTATGATCCAGAATTTCAATCAGATTATGGTTATTTTGTAACTTCTCTGAATGAATTACCAGATACATTTGATATTAAACACAATACTTGTGATTTATCAGATAATAAAGCACAGGATTGTTCATTATCTGTCTATGCAAAATCAACAAATCCAATGTTTTCTGGTTTTGTAGATTTAAATGTAGATATTAAATATGAAATGAATGTTGATTGAACTGCCATTGATAATTTAGTTCTTCCTTTATCAATTAGTATTGATAAAGAAGATCCATCAATTAGTGATATCAAAAATAACGAATCAACAATTTATAAAGAAATTATCTCGCAAATAGAAATAATCAAAGATGATAATGTTTTAATTGATGCATTTAATGCCTTAAGTTGACAAATTACATATCCAGATCGCATTATTTCTGATGGTAATGGTATTTATAAAGTTAACAGCGTTGCTTTTAAAGCAAAAGGGAATGAAGAATATAAAGATGCAGCTTTTAATGTTAATGTAGTTGTGTATGTAAATAGAAATAATGTTGAATATGATTTTGACTACGATACAATGTTAACTTCTGCATCTAACTGATCAACACCAAACGAAGAAACTTCTACAAGTGGTTTTAAAAAAATAGCAGATATTTCTAAATTGACAGAAAATCATGCAAATAGTTCTATTTATGATATCTTTAGCAAATTAAAAATAAATTTTAAACAAGATAATAAATTAAAATTTTGAAATTTTGATGGTGTGTTAAATTATGAAATAGATTCTAAAATTTTAGAAATGACAGATGTTAAAAAATCAATTGATGGTAATGAAAAAGTGATAATAAATATTGCATCTGGATCTGGTCGTTCAGGTTTAGCATATTGAGAAACACAAGTATCTGTAATTTTTAAAGTTGAAAATAATGTATTATACGCAAATCTAGAAAATAGGGTCAAAATTAAAATAATTAGTAGTAAATCACATTCAGCAAAATTAGAGTATGGGATATTAAATTTTGAGTTTGTAAGATAAAATTTAATTGAAAAAGGAACTATTTTATTAGTTCTTTTTTATTGGTATAATTATAAAAATAAGAAAAGAGGACTGATTAAATGTACACATCAAAATAGTTATTTTGTGAATAATTAATTTTGCTATCTTCAAAAAGAGGAGATGGTTATGTGATACAAATCAGTAATTTAAAACTTTCTTATGCTGATCAATTTATTTTTGAAATTAAAAATTTGAATATAATGAATGAGAAAACAGTTATAGGAATTATTGGCAATAATGGAACTGGTAAAACTAGTTTTGCCAAAATAATAGCAGGTTTAGAAAATTCATATACAGGTATTTTTAAAAATACCTTTACAACATTTTATCTAGAACAAAATTATTTTAGAAGTAATGATGTTAAATTAAGTGGTGGTGAATTTTGCAAACAACAAATAATAGAAATTTTTCAAAAGCAATGCGAATTATTAATTTTAGATGAAGTAACAGTTCATTTAGATTATGATAATAGAAAATTTTTAATGAATTCAATAAGAAAATTTAAGGGAATTATATTATTAATTTCACATGATCCAAATTTAATTGAAGAAACTGCAACTGAAATATTAGAAATAGAAGACAACAAAATTAATTTATTCAAAATGAACTACAATGCATATTTATTTGAAAATGAAAATTTAACTAAGCAAAAACAGCTTTCACTTTTTCATTACAAACAGCAAAAAGAAAAATTAGAAATGAATATAAAAATGCAAAAAATTAACTCACAGAATTCAGATCGAAAACCAACTAGAATGAGTGAATCAGATGCAAGATTAATTAGTAGTTATAATTATCAAGGTAAAAAAAATGTTGACAAAAATTTGAAATCATTAAAAACAAAATTAAATAAACTAGTAACTGAAAAACCTATTTATGAATTCAACAAAAAAATATCTTTTACATATGGTCCCATTTTAAAACAAAAAAATATTATTTATTTAGAAGAATATAATTTTAAGATTTCAAATAATGATAAAGTATTTATCTGTGGCAATAATGGTATAGGGAAAACCACTTTATTGAATAAAATATATCAAAAATTAGAAAAAGAATATAAAACAGATATTTCTATAGGTTATTTAAAACAAAATATGGATGATTTTTATTTAAACTATACTGTAGTTGAGTATTTAAAAGAAATGTCAACAGATAATATAAGCAATATAAGAGGTTTGCTTTCGCAATTTAAGTATTCAGAAACAACATTTCATAAAAAACTAGTAAATTTATCAGAAGGTGAAAAAATTCAATTGCATATATGTATTTTACTTACCAAAAAAACAAATGTTTTGTTATTGGATGAACCGACAAATTATTTGGATATCAAAAGTATTGAAATGTTTGAAGAAGCAATTAAGCAATATGATGGAACAACTATAATTATTAGTCATGATCAGAATTTTATAAAAAAAATAGGTGGTAAAATTCTGTATTTAAAAGAGCCAAATTAATGGTTCTTTTTTGTTTAAAATATTTAAATTTATTGATTAAATTCTTATTTTTTATTAAATATACTATATAATATTTAAGGTTTTCAGTAGTAAATTATTGAAATAATATAGTTTATTAAATAACGTATAAATTATATTTGCTGACTTAGCTCAGTTGGTAGAGCAATTGACTAGTAATCAATAGGTCGGGAGTTCGAGTCTCTTAGTCAGCACCATTTATTAATATATTATTTTATAATGGTGGGGTAGCGAAGTGGCTAAACGCGACCGGCTGTAACCCGGTTCCTAACGGTTCGGGGGTTCGAATCCCTCCCCCACCACCATTTGAATATAAAAAATTCCAAACAAATGTTTGGAATTTTTTATAAATTAATATATTTTAAAAAAATAATTCTATTTTTAATTTTCAAATGTAAAGAGTGAAAATTATTTTGTTTGTAGTTGTCTGATATTATTAATCTGTTGTTGCAATATGTCATAAATAACACAAATAATTGAATTTGGACTCATATTTTAAAAAAGTGATTTATTTAAAAATAATCATTTATAAATAAATTATTAAATATTGAAAAAAGAAACACTAAATTTATCAAATCAATAGATACATTTAATTACAAAAAAATTATCAATATCGTTTAAATTTAACAATTTCTGAAATTTTTAATAATATTGTTATGTAATTGTATGGTTTTGATTTTCAAGAGCAAATAAGATTAAAGAAATGTTCTGATGAATTAATAAAAAGGGATGTAAATGTAATAATTAGTAATAATGATACAAATGAAATAAGAAAATTATATAGTAACGATGATAATTACTTAATTTTAGAAGCGAAAGTTCTAAAATTAATAGTGGTAAAGGTTGCGTCAAGAATAAAAACTAATGAAGTTATAATAATTAGTAAAAAACATGTATCTGACTTAAATATAATATATGCACCTAAAACACCAATTCAGGCAGATGCAATTGACAGTACAATTACTAAAATACTTACTGATTTGATAGAAGAAAAGATAATTAGCATGTCTGAACTAAAAAAAGATTATTTGAAGAATTATGATGATAGACAAGTTGATTATTATATAAATGCTTTAAGATTACTAGATTTAATTGACGTTTACAAAAAACTGATATAAATGAAAGAAGTATAAAAGCAAGTAAGTAATATATAGAATTACAGAAAAAAATAAATTTAATAAAGTAAAATTTAAAAAACATGTATATGAAGTATTTGAAATTTTTGGCTTTATTCAGAGAGATACAGAAAAAATTATTGAATTATTGCAGGCCTTTGGATTTTCAACTTCCACAAGTGAAAGACGAGTTAAATCAATACATAAATGACTAGAAACAATAGATCAATATTAATAAGAATATTTTATTAATTCATAATAATAGTTTTACCTCTACAAAAGTTAACAAAATATTTAATAGTAAACATAAAAAATAAATTGATTTTTATTCACGCAATTTGATTAAAAACAGTAAGTGTAAGATTTGACATCAATAATTTGATTATTTATCTTGAAAATGATAGTTGATATATTTAAATCAATTTTTATTTAATTATTATATGTAAAATAAAAATATTTTAATGATTCATTAATTCACAAATTTATTTTATGATTTATCAATTTAATATAATTTGTTCAAATTAATAAAAAAACAAAAATAATTTATTTAAGACTAATGTTACAAATTATATATAAAATAAAATTAATGTATAAAATTTATTTATTTATATTGCAAAATTAAACAAAAAATACTAGAAATCTAATAAAATTCATGTTAATATTGTCTAGGTCATATTTGACACAATATTAATAAATTGGGCTATAGCCAAGCGGTAAGGCAAGGGACTTTGACTCCCTCATGCGCCGGTTCGAATCCTGCTAGCCCAGCCATATTGTCTCGTTAGCTCAGCCGGTAGAGCAACTGGCTTTTAACCAGTGGGTCGCAAGTTCGAATCTTGCACGGGACACCATTTTTTATATTGGATTTTTTATCCCCAGGTGGCGGAATCGGTAGACGCACTGGACTTAAAATCCAGCGGGCTTTATCGCCCGTGCCGGTTCAAGTCCGGCTCTGGGGACCATTTTAAAATTTAATTAATCTTTAAAAAACGCTTTAAAAAGCGTTTTTTTGTTATATCAAGATAAAGTAAATATTTTGCCATGAAATAAAAAAATTTAATTATTGATAATTGCATTTAAAATAAAAGAAAAGAGATAAAATTATTCTAATTAAGAAGGCGATATTTTGAAAGATAAAAGAAGAACTGAAATTTTACAAATTGTAAATAAAAAAGGTTTTGTAAAAAGTATAGATTTAGCTAGACAATTTAAAACAACAATTCAAACAATTATTAATGATATTAATTCATTAGAAATAGATAATTTAGTTGTTAAAGTGTATGGTGGTGTTAAATCAAAGAAAATCATTAATAATGAATTAACAAATGAAGAAAAAATGACAATTAATGTTGAAGCTAAAAAAACAATTGCAAAATTAGCTGCAAATAAAATAGTTGATGGCGATCTAATTTTTATCGATACCGGAACAACAACACTAAAATTGTGTCAATATTTAATAGATAAAGATGTGACTATTGTAACAAATGGTTATTTGATTGCTAGAGAATTAATTGAAATGGGTAAAAACTTCATAATTTTAGGTGGTGAAATTAGACCGGGTACAGGTGCAATTATAGGTTCAATAAGTATAGAAATGTTGGAAAAATTTAAATTTGATAAATCCTTTATTGGAATTAATGCTTATGATAGTGAAAAAATTTATACCACAAATTTGGACGAGGCAATATTTAAACAACATGTAATAAATAATTCAAAAAAGAATTATGTTCTTGCAGACTCATCTAAAAAAGATAATGTTTCTTATGTTGTAATAGATAAATTAACTAAAGTTGAAATTATTAGTGAAAATTAATTTTTAAACTTATTTAAACTTTTTTAAAAATACTTAAATGTTTTAAATTTTTTGAGTTATCATAAATACAAGTGAACGACTTTTCTAGTTGTTTCACGTTATTTATAATTTTAGAAAAATTTAGTTTTTTAAAATTTTTAGAAAGGTAAAAATGTCAAAAAATTTAAGAGAATTAAAACAAGATAAATTTATTGATCAAATTTTAATTCAAATTGGCGGAATTATGAACATTAAAGATGTTTATCATTGTGCTACGCGTATGCGCTTAACTTTAAATAACAATAATCTTATAAATATAAATGACTTAAAAAAAATAATTGGCATTCAAGGTGCACTTTGATCTAATGGTGAATTGCAAATAATCGTTGGCGCACAAGTTTCAACAATAACAGAATTGTTAAAAGAAAGAATGTCAGAATCACATAATAACAGTGAAATTATCAATGCAAATACAGATGAATTAATATCATTTGCAATTAATGCAGATAAAAATCAAATTGATAAAAAAATACCATTATGAAAACGATTTTTTAAAACAATATCTGCAATATTTGGGCCAATGATTCCATTTTTAATTGGTGTTGGTTTAATTATGGCATTACAACAAATCTTAATCCAAATTGGCTTAATTGTTGATGCAACAGATACTGTGAAAAATTCAAATCCAGATATTTTTTCTCAAGTAGTTTCTGTCATATCATCAACTGGTTTTAAATTTATGGGTGTAATTGCTATGTGATCAACTGTCAGATATTTAGGTGGTAAACAACAAATTGCACTTGCATTAGGATTGATTATGATTGCGCCATCAATAATTTTACAAATTCCAGCTGATGGAATTAAAATGTTTAATATTGGTTCAATAGAAATTCGTTTTAAACCTTTTTATTCAACAATTCTAGTTTTTATTGTGATTGGTATTATTTTAGTTCATGCACAAAAACTTATGGATAAACATTTTAATAGTGTGGCTAACTTTTTATTAAATCCATTTTTGTCTTTATTTTTAGGAGGATTACTAGCTTTCTTTATTTTAGGACCAATTATGGGTATTTTAGAAAATTGAATATTAAGTGCCTTTAATTGATTTATGAAAATTCCTTTTGGAATAGGAACTTTAATTGTTGGTTTATCTTGACAACCTTTAGTTGTTTTTGGAATTCATAATATTCTATTTTTAGCCGCTACCATGGATTTATCGGTAAATAATAATCCATCCTTATTTTTAGCTGCAGCATTTGCAGCTGCATGAGGACAATTAGGTGCTTCAATTGGAGTTGCCTTACGAAGTAAAAAAATAGTAGATAGATCTGCTGCAACTGCTGCAGCATTGCCTGGTATTATTTCAGGACCTACAGAATCTGTAATTTATGGAATTACATTACCAAGAATGGTTCCATTTATTACAGGCATTATTGCTGGCGCAATTGGTGGATGAATGGTTGGTTTAATGGACTTACGTTTAGACACACTTGCAGCTTTGGGTGGGGCAATTGGATTTATCGCATATCATGGTGATCACTTATGAAAAGCACTTGTCATTGATTTGGCAACATTTGCTTTGGGTATTATAATTACTTATTTCTTTTATAAAGAAACAAAAACAGAACAAGAATTAGCAAAAAAATCATTAAAATCATTAAATAATCAAGAATTTTTAAAATTAGATATCGATTTTGAAGCTCAGGGTTTATTAAAATTAATCAATAAATCAAAAATTAAATTCTGAGATAAAAATATTAAAAAAGAAATTAAAAATTATATTTTAAAACATAAAGATAGTTTAATTACTTTAAATGAAAAATTAAAAGATAAATTTGATAGTGAAAAATTTGAGTTGAATATTATAGCTTCACAATTGAAAGAAATTAAAACACCAAGACAAGAACAAATAAAATTAATTTATATTGAATTGCAAAAACAAATTAATGAATTAAAATCTATTTCATCAAAAACTAATTTGTTTTTGAAAAATAAAGTTAGACTAGAAAATATTCAATTTAAATTGGATAAAATAGATGAGAAACGAAATGATAAGCAAATGATGTTAGTTCAAAAAGCTCAAAAATTAATTAATAGCGGCAATGATAGAAACATTGCAAAGGGAAATGAATTAATTTTGAAATCGAAATTAGTAAGTCAAAAAACACTTAATAAAATTCATGAATTAAATGAAAAACTCAAAAAATATAGTGCAGAGGTCGATTTGGAAAATTCAAAATTGACACAAATACTTGAAGTTTTTTATCAACAAATTGCAAAATCAATAGATGAGATTGCAAGCATAAAAAATGAAGATTTAAGTGGAGTGAAAAAAATGTTTGAAGATGATATTTTTCATACAGTTATTAGAGAAAAACAACAAATTAATATTTAATAAAAATAAATAGTAAAAGGGGAATGACTATTTTTTGATAGTCAAATAAATAATGACAAAAAAAATCTATGTACTGACTCTTTCACCAGCTTTAGATTATATTTTAAAATTTGACGATTTTAAAAAGGGAAAAACGAACAGACCAATTACAACAGATATATATGCAGCAGGTAAGGGGATTCATGTTTCAATGATGCTAAATGTACTAAATCAAGACAATGAATCGATAATTTTTATAAATGGTTTAATGGAATCATTTTTCTTGAATGATTTAAATAAAAGCAAAATAAATTATAAAAAATTTAATTCGGCTCAAAATATAAGAATTAATTTAAAAATTATTGATGATTCTCAAACAGAAGCTAGTGCGAAAGCTCCAGCAATAATTAGTACAGAAATTGATAAATTAAAATGATATTTAGATGAAGTTTTAACAAAAAATGATGTCTTAATAATTAGTGGAAGTTCACCAGATAATTTAGGAAATTATATTTATAAAGAACTTGGTGCAATTGCAAATAAAAATACTGCTTTATTAGTTATAGATTCATTTGGAGTATTATTATTAAATAGTTTAACTGAAAAGCCTTTTTTGATTAAGCCAAATCTTGAAGAGTTAGAAACTACTTTAAATGTAAAGATTAATAATGATGAAGACTTAATTTCAGCTGCAAATAAACTAATTCAACTTGGTACACAAAATGTCTTAGTTTCAAAAGGAAATAAAGGAGCAATTTTAATTACTAAGGATAAAGTTTTTTCAGCTTCAATTCCAAAAACGATCTTTAAATTGAATAACGCTGCTGGTGCTGGTGATAGCATGCTTGCTGGTTTTATTCAAAAATTTATTGAAACAAATGATTTTGAAAAATCATTTAAAACTTCAATTTTGTGTGGTAGTGCAACTGCTTATTCAGAAAGAATTGCTGATGCAAAAATGATTGAAATGATTAATAAATTTGAAAATACAATTAATATTAAGATAATTGATAAATAGACATAATGATAATAAAATTTGATAAATACTATGAATTACAAAATAAAATGGCACATTGAACAAGCGCCATTTTATTTTGTAAAATTATTTTTATTAAGATGTACTTTTTTTGTTATCTTCTCTTGGGTTTCAATCATCATGAACAAACATATTTGAAATAGTTGTAAATCAATCGTCTATTAATTGATCATCATTATTTCCTGTTGTTGATTCATCTTCCATTCCGTTTGTAACACCAGCAAGTTTTCCATTTCGAATAATAACAAATAATGGTGTAGATTCAATAGCTGATTTAAAATCTAAAGAATCATAAAAACTATCATTATCGCCATATCTAAAATCATCTATTATTTTTTGTCTAGCTATCATTCCATCAACTAGTCAATCAACTAAGTTGCTAGCTCATTTTTCACTTCAAATAGTTGAATAATTATCTGATTGAAAATAATGAAACAATAAATTACCTTTTAATTCTTGACTGTAATTTGAATTATAATCATCACTAATTGTTTTGCTTTCTGCAAGTTCTTCATAATCTTGTTGAGTATTATATCATTGGCTAATTATTGTGTTTGAATTTGCATCAATTCTTGTATTTATATTTTTTTCAAATTGATCTAAATCACGATTGGCAAAAACTTTATCAAATACTTGACAATGAGGGCAATCTTTTGCACCAACATAAAGTATAAATGATTGCTCTTGATTAATTCATTTTTCAAAATCTTTGAAATTAGTATTTGATGAACAAGAGACAACACTAACAGTTGTTGGTGTTGTTAAAGTTATTGTTGCAAGTAAAGTTAGCATTTTTTTCATTTAAGTAAAAATCCTCCTTGAAATTCAATTAATCTTAATTATTTTACACAAAAAAATGAAAAAATAGGAGATATTTATAATATTTTTGATATTATAAATATGCGTGTTTTGGTTGAAAAATACTAAAAGTCTATACAAAACATAAAGGAGTTTGAGAGAGTTATGCCAAGAGAAGGTGTCATTTTACGTTGTACAATTTGTAAAAATGAAAACTATATTGCAAAAAATGATAAACGTAAAGAAAAAATTGAAGTAAATAAATATTGTAAAAAATGTAATGATCACACATTACATAAACAAAAAAAATAATTCATTTTTTAAATAAACCACAAACAAATTGCTTGTTTATGGTTTTTTATTTTCAAATTCAAAATCTGCCATTATAAATTGTGTTATATTATAAAAGTACGAAAGAGAGAATATGATTTTTATGTCTAGAAAAGAACAAATGCAAGAAATTTTGTCAAATAATAACATCGATGCTATGTTATTGTATTCAACAGAAAATAGATATTGATATTCACGTTTTCCATCTAGTTTAGGTTATTTATTAATAACTAAAGAAAAAACTTATTTGTTTTTGGATGGTAGGTATATAACAGCTGCCAGAACATTGGTTGATTTGCAAAATGTGGATGAATTAATTGAATTTGGCAGTGGAGATAAATCATTATGAAAACAATTCAATGAAAAATTGCAAAAACATAATGTCAAATCATTAGGTTATGAATCAGATTGACTAGTTGTTAATCATGTTGAACAATTAAAAAAACAAATTATGGCTAATTTAATTGCTATTAATTTAGAGACAATTAGAATGATTAAAGATGATTGAGAAATTGCAAATATTAAAAAAGCTTGTGATATTACAAATGAAGTGTTTAAAGAGGTTTTATTATGAATAAAGCCTGGTATTGATGAAAAAGAATTGGCGAGATTTGTTTCAGATTCTTTTTTAAAACATGGAGCGCAGAAATTATCGTTTGATACAATTGTAGCATCAGGTGAAAATGGAGCAAAACCACATGCAGTGCCAACAGATAAAAAAATAGTTGCTGGTGAATTAATTACTTTAGATATGGGTTGTTTTTATAAAGGATATGCATCTGATCAAACAAGAACCTTTGCCATTTTAAACGTTAACAATCAAAAATTGCTGGAAATTTACGACATAGTTTATCAAGCTCAACAAAAAGGTATAGATGCAATTAAACCGGGAATTGCTGGAAAAGAAATACATCAAATTTGCGTTGATTATATTGCAAAACAAGGTTATGGTGAATATTTCACACATGGTACAGGCCACGGTTTAGGTTTACAAATTCATGAAGAACCATACAATAATAGTGTTGATACTAAGTTGTTGCAAACTGGTATGGTTGTTACTGTAGAACCTGGTATATATATTCCTGGTATTGGCGGAGTTAGAATTGAAGATGATATTTTGGTTACAAAAACAGGCCATGAATTCTTAACAACAGCTATAAGAACTTTGCAAATTGTTAAATAAAAATTTTATAAGGAAGATTTAAATGGAAATTCCAAATCATATAGCAATTATTTTAGATGGCAATGGTAGATGGGCTAAAAAACAAAATAAAGCAAGAACTTATGGTCACAAAATCGGAATGCAAAATATTGATGAAATTGCCAAAGAAGCCTCTAATCAAGGTATTAAATATCTAAGTGTATTTACATTTTCAACCGAAAATTGAAATCGATCAAGTGATGAAATTAATTTTTTAATGACTATGCCAGAAATTATGTTTAATGAAAATCGTATTGAGTTTTACAAAAGAAATAATATTAAAATTATTTGAATTGGCAGAAAAAATATAATGCCAAGAGAAACAATTTCATTTTTAGAAAAGGCAATGTTTGAAACTAAAAATTGTGATGGCATGATTTTGACAATACTTATGGATTATGGTAGTCAATGAGAAATAGACACGGCTTTAAAAGTAAATAGCATAAAATCTTATGAAGAATTACGAGCTAAAATGTCAACCAATTTTTTACCAAATGTAGATTTATTAATAAGAACTGGTCAAGAAAAAAGATTATCAAATTTTTTGTTGCTGCAATCATCTTATGCAGAATTATTATTTTTAGATGTGTTTTGACCTGAATTTACTAACCAGAATTTAATTGATTCAATAGAAGACTATAGTAAACGCAATAGAAGGTTTGGAGGTGTTATTAATGAAAAAAACTAAAAATGATTCATTACAAACAAATGAAAATGAAGATTTCAATAATAATATTCAAAATACTCTTGAAAATAATGATTCTGACTCCAATGTTGGTAGAAATAGATTTAAAATAAAAGAAGTTCAACACACATTAAAAGTTAGAACATTATCAGCTGTGGTTTTATTGATTTTATTATTTTCGTATGTTGCATCTGGCGCAATTTATACAGATGGTATTGTCCAAAATTTAAAAACACCGTTATTAGAAATTGCTGCATATGTATCAATTGTTATGTCAATGTTTTTAGTTTCAATATCAACATATGAATTAAATCATAGTTTTGATTTTAGAAAACCTTGAATTCAAGTATTATCTATTGTTATTGCAAATATTTGATTTTTATTCCCAACTTCTTTAGCTATGTCTAGTTATCATCCTTATAATTATCTTGAATTAGATAAATGATTTCAATGATGAATGCCAGTAATTTTAGCAATTGTAATTTTAGCGATTTATTTATTAATTGCATGATATGTTAATAAACAAAAAATTATTGATGGATTTTTTTTAGTTGTCTTAGTTTTTGTCATTGTCTTTGCTTATAAAGGATTTTCAAACACTGAACTGGAACTTGTCATACCAAATAATAGTTCTAGTCCATATGATGCAAGACATTGAAAATATGGATTTAATACAATTTTATGAGCATGATTAATAATAATTTTTACAGATACATTTGCTTATTTTGGAGGAATGACTTTTGGTAAACATAAAATGGCTCCGGTTGTTTCACCTAAAAAAACTTGAGAGGGAACAATAATTGGTGTTACCACATCAACTATTGCTGGATCATTATTTGCAATTCTACTTTTAGTATTTCCGTTACCAAACGATGCACTTTCTCATACTCCGTGATCAGTACCAATAAAAGCTTTTAGATCAAATTCTGGTGTTGTTGCAACTTGTTTAATTTATGTTGTATTCTCACAAATTTTTGCAGTCGTAGGAGTTTTGGGTGATTTATTATTTTCTTTAATTAAACGTTATAAAAAACTTAAAGATTATTCTAATTTAATTCCTGGACATGGAGGAGTTTTAGATAGAATGGATTCCTTTACATTAGTTTTTTTTGCAATGTTTTTTATTGAACTGGTAATTAAATAATGAAAAAAAAGGTGATCATTTTTGGTGCATCAGGTTCTATTGGAACGCAATGTATTGAAATATTAAATCAATTTGAAACTGAATTTGAAATTATTGCTGTCAGTGTTTTTGAAAATCAAGAATTTTTAAAAAACTTTTTGGACACTAATAATGATATTAAATTTGCTTTTACAAATAAAAATTTTGTCTATGAAAATAATTTTTCAAATATAAAATTTTGAAATGAAAACATTATTAAAAATATTCCACAAGAAATAGAATTTGATTTGGCTATTAATGCAATTTCTGGTTTTGCCGGTTTTGAAATTAGTCTATGAATTTTAAATAAAAATAAAACTTTATTGCTTGCAAATAAAGAATCACTTGTTGTGGGTGGACATTTAATAAAAGAACTTTTAAAACAAAATAAAGAAGCAAGATTATATCCAATTGACTCGGAGCATGCAGCAATTTGACAATGTTTAGATAAAGAAAATAAAATTGAAAAAATTCTTTTAACAGCTTCTGGTGGAAATTTTATTGACAAAACAATTGATCAATTAAATGAAATAAATTATGAGGATGCATTTAAACATCCGAATTGAAAAATGGGCGCAGAAATTACAATAAATTCTTCAACTATGTTTAATAAGGCATTAGAAATTATAGAAGCATATCATTTGTTTAACACAACAGATATAGATGTTTTAATTCATAAGCAATCTATTATTCATTCAATGGTCCAATTTTCTGATAAATCAATAATAGCTCAATTATCAAAACCGGATATGAAACAAGTTATAAATTATTTTTTACATTATCCAAAACGTAAAAATTATAATCAAGCTAGTCAATTGGATTTTGACAAATTAATTAATCTTACATTACAAAATATAGATGTTAAAAGATTTAAACCAATTTCATTTGCAAAACAATGTCTAACTGAAAATAATTCTTCTGCAATTAGTTTGAATGCAGCGAACGAAATAGCTGTTCAAGCATTTATTGACAAAAAAATTTTATTTAAAGATATTACAAATATTGTTGAAAAAATTTTTTTATTAACAAAACCAAAAAAAATTACAGACTTTAAATCAATTTTAGAATTTGATTTATTGATAAGAGAGCAAACAAAGAAAATAATTATTGATAAGGAGTGATAATTTTATGAGTGCTGGAATGATTGTTTTAGCTTTTTTTATTGGAGTTATTTTACTTTTTATTTTAATCACATTACATGAACTTGGACATTTCGTTATTGCAAAAATTTCTAAAGCATATGTTTATGAATTTGCAATTGGATTTGGCCCTAGAATAATTACTTGAAAAGGAAAGGAAACTTGAGTTTCAATTAGAATTTTTCCATTAGGTGGTTTTTGTTCTATCGCATCAGATAAAGTTGATCCTCCATTAGGACGAGAAGAGGAAGATGAAAAAATTCCAAGTGAAAGAAAAATGGATTACATTGCAAGATGAAAAAAAACATTTTTTATAATTGGTGGACCTTTAATTAATTTTTTTGTAGCTTTATTTTTAATCACAACTATTTTTTCAATTACAAAACACAAAACTGATGACATGTCATTTTTTGGTGCAACATATGGGCAAAATCAAATTGTTTACAATTTGATTGATGATACAATTAAAAATTCAAACCCAAATTCAACAGACCAAATTAATCAACAATACGTTATTTGAGGTTGAGAAGTAATTCAAACAATTTATAACAGTCAAGCGACAAAAGATGAACAACAAAGTAATGCAAATAAAATTGATAGGGGGGGTGTTCGTCAAGACAGCGAAAAAGTTTTATGAAATAATATTGAAACAAATAATGAAGATGTTTTTGCCTTGAATGATAATTTCGAAATGATTAATAAAATTTCATCAACTAAAGCAGCAACTTATGAAAAAACTGTTTACAATTTTATAAATAATTTAGGTTTTAAATTAGAAGAACAAGATTCAAATATTTATAATACTCAAATAAGATTTATGATTAAACATATAAATAAATACGATGGTATTGTCGATAGTGAATATGATTATCAAAATAAAAAAAGAGACTTCTTCATTACAGAATGATCTTCATATTATGATCCAAATGAAGTACAAACAAATTATAAAACAGAATTTAGAGAAAACAATTCTGTTGGAATAGCTGCGCCAACAAGATATTTTAGTTCCTCACTAAATGCATATGGTTATGGCTGAAAAGATACTTTCATGCAATCTGTTTCAATTTTGAAATCTTTTGGATTAGTTTTCACTGGAAAATTTAATATGCTTGCAGGACCAGTTGGAGTTGCCTCTCAAACAGCAATGAAAATTCAATCTGCAGAAAAATTCTTTTTATATGTAGCTGAAATTTCAGCAAATTTATTTATTCTTAATATGATTTTTATTCCACCACTAGATGGCTACAGATTTATTGAAAATATTATTGAAATGATAATAAGAAAAGAATTACCACATAAAGTTAAAATTGTTTTATATTCTGCTGGTGCAATATTGTTTGCATTAGTCTTTATTGGTGTAACAATTAAAGATTTATTTTTATAAGGAGAGAAATTAATGGATGAATTATTGAAAGTAGTATTTAAAAATTATGATCTATCGCTTACACCTGATGAAGAAAAATATTTTCATTTTGCAACAATTGCAGAACCTTATTTTTCTAAAACAAAAAATAAACTTGTCTTTATATTTAATGTTAAAAATTTTTTGCCAATTGAATTAATTGGAAAATTGGAAAATTCATTTAAATCAAATTCAAAAATTCCAGCTTCAATAAAAATTAATGTTGAAAATAACAATAATCTAACTGAAGATATCTTATGAAATTTTATGATTTATATTAAAGAAAAAAAAGCTGAAGTTAAAGATGGTTTTGTACAATTATTAAATAGAAATTCTTTTGTATATGATGAAAATAATAAATTAATATTAATTAGTACAAAAAATAAAACCGTTAATGATTTTTTAGAAAAACATAGAGAATATTATTCAAAAAAATTTATTAAATATGGTTTTAAAGATTTGCATATGAAAATTATTTTGAATGATCATAATTCAAATGATTTGTTGGAAAATTATATAGAAGATTTAAAAGAACTTGAAAAGAAAAATTCGAATCTTATGAAAAATAAATCTTTTACAATTGAAAAAAAAGATAGCAATTCACAGGCAGCATTTTCTAGACCACAAAAAAAAAGTAATTTAGGATTCAAAAAAAAATTAGAAACAGAACCACCAACTTATAAAAATTTAGATGATTTAGAAAATAACGTTCCAAACATTATTATCCATGCGCAAGTATTAAAAAAAGAAGCAAAAATTTCAAAAGCAGGAAGATATTATGTTAATTTAGTTTTGACAGATAATGTATCTTCTATCTTTGCAAATTTTTTTGCAAAAAATGAAGAGCCAACTTTATTTAATGATTTTAATGATGAACAAATGCAAAGTGATTTTTATTTGAAACACAAAGATGATTTAGTTAAAGTTGGAGATTGATTAGCTTTTTCTGGAGACATGCGCTATTCTGATTTTAGACGCGAAAATGTTTTTTATATTTCTAATTTTATAAAAATAGATGAAAAAGTTGAAACACATAATCGTTTTGATAATGCAAAAGAAAAAAGAGTTGAATTACATACGCACACAAAAATGTCAACACTAGATGGTGTAAGTAGTGCAAAAGATTATATAGAAACAATTGCAAATTGAGGTCATAAAGCAATAGCAATAACTGATCATTTAAATGTACAAGCTTTTCCGGAAGCATATGAGTCTTTGAAAAAAGTAAATTCAAAACTTGATGAAGATAAAAAAATTAAATTAATATATGGCTCGCATTTAAATTTATTAAATGACGAAATTTGATATGTTAAAAATTCTTTATCAGAAAAAATAGATGAATCAAGATTTGTTGTTTTCGATTTAGAAACAACAGGATTATCTCCAGAAGAAGATGAAATAATAGAATTTGGAGCTGTTGTTGTAGATTATAAAACAGGTATTAAAGAAAGACACGATATCTTAATAAAACCAAAACAAAGTCTAAGTAGATTCACAACAGAATTAACAAATATAACAAATGAAATGTTGAGTGACAAAAAAAGCATTGAAGAAGAATTTGCAAATATTTACAATATTATTAGTAATGGAATTTTGGTAGCTCATAACGCAAATTTTGATATAGGGTTTTTACAATCATATTGTAGAAAACTTGGTTATCCACCACTTGAAAATGGAATGTTAGATACTCTAACTTTATCACGTGTTATTTTACCAGAACTAAAAGCGCATCGACTTGGTGTTGTTGCAAAAAAATTAGGTATTTTTTATGATGATTCAATTGCTCACCGTGGTGATTATGACGCTGAAATTTTAATGAATGTATTAGAACATTTATTGCAACATATAAGAAAAACAAATACAGTTAAAACTTTTGATGATTTAAATAATTTAGCACCAAAAGATATGCATGATAACCTTAATTTTAAACGTAATAAGGGTCATCATATCACTGTGTTGTCTAAAAACCAAAAAGGTTTAAAAGAACTTTATGAATTAATTTCAGTTTCACATGTTGAAGATTTTTTTAATTCACCAAAAATTCTAAAATCACACTTACTAGAAAAATACACATCTGGAAATTTAATACTAGGTGCAAGTTGTCTTGATTCAGAAATTTTTGATCAAGTTATGACGGGATCATATGAGACTGTTAAAAATAATTTAAAAAATTATGATTACATTGAATTGCAACCACTTAGCGCATGTCAGCATTTATGACAGCGTTCAGATGTAACAAAAGAGAGATTTCAATTTTTTGTAAAAAAATTAATTGCACTTGCAAAAGAGGAAAATGTAAAAGTAGTTGCATCATCTGATGCACATTACACTGAACCATCGTTGGCAAAAATAAGAGAAGTGTATATTAATACAAAAGGACTTGGCGGAGTTCCTCATCCATTATTTGATTATCGTGGGCGAATAAAAGATTATCCAGAAAATTATTTACGTACAACAGAAGAAATGTTAGAAGAATTTTCATGATTAGATGACGAAAAATTAATTAAAGAAATTGTTATTGAAAATTCAAATTATATTGCTGATCAAATTGATAAAGACATAATTCCAATTAAATCAGGTTCATATCGACCAATTATTGAAAATGTAGATGAATTGCTTCGTGATGAATGCTATAAAAATGCACACAAAATATATGGTGATGTTTTACCACAAATTGTAGAAAAAAGATTAGAAAAAGAATTAGATTCAATTATTAAACATGGTTTTGCAGTTGTTTATTGAATATCGCATAAATTAGTTGAACGTTCATTAAATGAAGGTTATTTAGTTGGTTCCCGAGGTTCTGTTGGTTCATCTTTTGTGGCAACAACTGCAAAAATTACGGAAGTCAACCCATTAAAAGCACATTATATTTGTGATCAATGTAAATATTCAAATTTTGATACTCCACATGGATTTAAATGTGGGTATGATTTACCAGAAAAAAATTGTCCAAATTGTAATGCATTATTGCGAGGTGATGGACATGATATTCCCTTTGAAACTTTTTTAGGTTTTGATGGCGATAAAGTCCCAGATATAGATTTAAACTTTTCTAGTGAATATCAACCAAAAGCGCATAATTTTACTAAAGAAATGTTTGGTGAACATAATGTTTTTAGAGCTGGAACAATTTCTACAGTGGCAGATAAAACTGCCTATGGTTATGTAAAAGGATATTTTGAAAAAAAATATGGAATTGACAATTTACCACGATCTGTTGAAATAGAACGAATTGCTGATTTGGCAACAGGAGTTAAAAGAACAACAGGACAACATCCGGGTGGAATAATTATTTTACCAAAAGAATATTCTATTGAGGATTTCACTCCAGTAAATTATCCAGCAGATGATAGTTCATCTACATGATTAACTACACATTTTGATTTTCATTCTATACATGATAATTTATTGAAAATGGATATTTTAGGTCATGTTGATCCAACTGCACTTAGAATGTTAAAAGATCTTACAGGTGTTGATCCAATCAAAATTTCAATATCAGATAAAAAAGTATATTCATTATTTTCATCACCACTTGAATTAGGAATAGAACCAAATCAAATTCAAAATGAACAAACAGGAGTAATAGGTATTCCGGAATTTGGTACACAATTTGTTAGAGGGATGTTAAAAGAAACTAAACCAAAAAATTTTGCAGACCTTGTTCAAATTTCTGGTCTATCGCATGGGACAGACGTTTGATTAAATAATGCTCAAAAACTTATTCGTGAAGGAACTGCAAATATTTCTACTGTAATTGGTTGTCGTGATGATATTATGGTTTATTTAATTTCAATGAATTTGCCATCAAAAGAAGCATTTAATATTATGGAATCTGTTCGTAAAGGAAAAGGTTTGACTACTGAAAATATTAAATTATTAAAAGACCATGATGTACCACAATGATACATTGATTCTTGTTTAAAAATTAAATATATGTTTCCAAAAGCACATGCTACCGCATACGTTTTAATGGCATATCGAATTGCTTGATACAAAGTTTATTATCCAGCAGAATATTATGCAACATTTTTTTCAACTAGAATAGATGCAATGGATTTAATCAAAATTTGTGCAGGATTTGATGCTATTAAATTACATATGCAAGAAATAGAAACTAAAATAGCACAAAATAATCCTGTGACACCAAAAGAAAAATCACTAATTACAACATATGAAGTTGCCTTAGAAATGTATGCACGTGGAATTAAAATGGAAAATATTGATTTTAATTTATCTGCAGCTTTGAATTATACTGTTAAATTAAATGAAGATGGTATAAAATCAATAATTCCTCCCTTTGGTTCAATTGATTCACTGGGTGAAGCTTTGGCAAATTCAATTGTTAAGGCAAGACAAGAAAAACCAATATCATCAATAAATGATTTAAAAAATAGAACACAAGTGACTCAAACACAAATGAAATTATTTGAACAAATGGGTGTTTTAAGTGCATTATCAAATGATGAACAATTAACATTTAATTTTTAAAGATTATGCAGTTGCTATGCATAATCTTTTTATATTATTGTTGGATTAAATGTTAATATATTAGTGAAATAAAGGGATTTAAAAGATGAACAAAGACATGATTTTACTTCGTACAGTTGAAGTTGCTGCAATTGCAGCTTATAAATTTATTGGTAAAAAAGACAAAAACTTAGTTGACCAAGCAGCTGTTGAAGCGATGAATTTAATGTTGGAAAATGAAAAAGATTTTAAACTTAAAGTTATTAACGGTGAAGGCGAATTAGATCATGCGCCAATGTTATATGTTGGGCAAATTTTGGGTGATGTAACAAATAATGATTCTCCAGTTTTTGATATGTCAGTAGATCCAGTGGAGGGTACAGCGCCAGCCGCAAAAAATTATGCAGGATCAATTACAACTATTGCAATTTCAAAAGAAAATACTATGGCTAAACTTCCAGAAATGTATATGGAAAAATTATTTATCTCTCAAGAATTAATTAGTTTAAATTTTTTTAGTGATTCATTAATTGATAATGTTATCAACTGACAAAAAATGTTAAATCGTAAAGATTTAAAATGTATTATTTTAGATAAGCCCAGACATGAAGAAATTATTAGACAATTATATGAACTTGGAGTAATTGTAAGAACTATTCAAGATGGTGATGTTTTAGCAGCAATTGATGTTGTTAATGGTGACGCAGATTTTGTGTATGGTATCGGTGGTGCTCCAGAAGGAATTTTAATGTCTTCTTTAGCCATTGCAGCAGGTGCAAAAATGAAATGATCATTAATACCATATGCAAAAATTTGACCAAATGAAACAGAAACAAAAGAGAGAACAAAAATTGAACAAGTAGAACTTGCAAAAACAAAATTTAGTTTCGGCAATTACTATGAAGACTTTGATTTGGTAGCTGATTTGAGAACAAGATTTTTTGCAGCTGGATTAACTGCGGGTGGTTCTTTAAAACCAGTTGTATATAATCGTGGAATTTATTATGTTAATGCATTTATGGCTTCTCATGGTGTTATTCGTAATATTTTTTCTCAATATAATAAAGAAAATATTTCAAATTTAAAACCAGCCATAAAATATTTACTAGAAAAATATGAAAGGTAATGAAAAGTAATTTATGTCACTTCAAAAATATGAAAATGAAATTATTAAAATAATCACTCCTATAATAAATGATTTTGATTTGAAATTATACGAGCTAAATTTTAATTATGAATTTGAACAAGAGGTAATTCAAATTTTATTAATAACAAATGATGTCAAAATTTCAATTGATTTTGATACCATAGCAACCATTTCAGAAAATATTTCAACTGCTATGGAATCATCATCAATAGCAGAACATTATTTACTTGAGGTATCATCTGCAGGTATTGAAAGACAAATTAAATTAAAAGAGGAGCTAATTTCCGCAGTTAATAATTACTTATTTTTAAAATTAGGCAAAGAAAAAGAACATCTCGTAGAATTTTATGGTGTATTGAATAAATATGATGAATCAACAGATGAATTTATTTTTAAAATAAATTTGAAGGGTAGGATTAAAACTTTAGCATTGAACTGAGAATTAATTAAGTTTGTGAGATATGCAGTTAAATTTTAAAATTACATATAGAAAAGATGAAAAAATAGTCAGAAAAAATATATGACAATTATCGTTCTAATTTACAATTACATAAAGCATTTTGTATGATAAATTTATTGTGCTAAATGGATATAATTAAAAAAATACCATTATAAAACAATAAAAATATTATTTAATTGATTTTTTAATATTATTTGGTAAACTATATGTTGTAAAAGGAAGGGGAGTTCTCCTTCCTTTATTATTGGAGGAATTGAAAGTGGTAAATGGTGCAGAATTATTAAGTGCAATTTATACAATTGTAGAAGAAAAAAAAATTGACAAGGAAATTATTTTAGAAGGAATTAGAGAAGGTTTCCAAAAAGCATATGAACGTTATTTTGATCCAGAAGCTTTAGTTGATGTTGAAATTGATGAAAAATTAGGAACAATCAAAGTTTTTAAAAATTTAACTGTTGTTCAAAAAATTCAAGATGAATATTTAGAAATTGGTTTGAATGAGGCTAAAAAAACTTATGGTGAAAATGTTACTATTGGTGATACTTTAAAACAAGAAGTAGATTTTGATGAACAATACTCTCGCTTGGCTGTAATTCAAGTTGGTAACATAATTAAACAAAAAATTAGAGAAGCTGAAAAAGCCAAAATCTTTGATGAATTTCAAAATAAAGTTGGTGAAATACTTGTTGGAACTGTTGTTGATATTACAGATACTGCTTATTTATTAGAAACAGATGGTGCAATTGCATCGTTATGATTTAAAAGAGTAATTGATAGTGAAAGATTTAATATTGGTGAAAAAATAGAATATTATGTTATTGAATTATCAAAAGATAATAAATTTGCTCAAATTTCAGCATCAAGAACAGATCCACAATTTTTAGTAAGGCAATTTGAAAGACAAGTACCAGAAGTTCAAAATGGTGAAGTTATTATTAAAAAAGTCTCAAGAGATCCAGGTAAACGTGCAAAAGTGGCTGTTTTATCATTAGATCCATATTTGGACCCTGTTGGGGCGATGATTGGTTCACAAGGAAATCGAGTTAAAGCAGTTTCTGAAAAAGTTCATGGTGAAAAAATTGACTTAGTTAGATGAGATGAAAATATGGGCACATTCTTACAAAATGCAATGTCACCTGTATTTGTTTGTTCTTTTGAATTTAATGAAGAATATACTGTTGCAAATGTTGTTGTCCCAGATTCACAATTTTCGTTAGCAATTGGTAAATTTGGTTCGGCAGCTAAATTAGTTGCTAATTTATTAGATATTAAATTAAATGTTACTTCATTATCAAATGCAATTGCAAATAATCAAGAAGTTCACTGAAATGGAAATATTTCAAAAGAAAATGCAACTGATCAAGATTATTTAGATTCAATGAGAAATAAAAAAACTACTGTAATGCCAAATATTAATATTAATTTTGATGAACCATTGGTATCAAGAAAATATCAAAGCAAACCTGTTAAAAAACCAATGTATAAAGAACAATTTGATGATGCTGTAGATACAGCTGATTTTGAAGGAACTCTTGATTTAGAAGATATTGAAGCAAATAGAGCAGCATTTGATGCTTTTGCAGCAGCAGATGATGAAACAATTGATGCTGCAGATTATGATGACTATGATGACTTGTATGATAATTAAAAATTAGGATGTGATTTAAATGAATAAAATTCAGAAAACCGTCACTTTGAGAAAAGATATTGCTTCTGGAGAAATGACTCACAAAAAAGAATTGATTAGAATTGTCAAACAAAACGACGGCACTATTTTTATAGATCAAACAAAAAAAGCAAATGGTCGTGGTGCATATTTAAAAGCCAATTTAGATGCTTTAGCTAAAATTAAAAAGACTAATGCCCTAGAAAAAGCTTTAAAAACAAAAATCTTAGATGAGGTTTATCAAGCAATTGAATTAGAAATTAAGGAAAATTGAGATTAAATGAATGATAAACATAAGCAATTTTTATTAGCGCTTGGACTTGCAAATCGTGGCGGTAAATTAATTGTAGGCAATAGATTAATTGAAGAGATAAAAAAAAATAAAGTCAAATTAGTGATTGTTTGTAATGATATTGGGCAAGCACAATGAAAAAAAATATTTGATAAAACAAGCACATATCATGTTAAAGTAATAAAAGATGTGTTAACTGGCAATCAATTGCAAACTGCTTTGGGTATTAATTACATTAAGGCAATAGGTATCTTAGATACTAATATGGTTAAGTTAATTGAAGATGCATATGCAAAAATAATTGTGTAATTTCTTTATCTAATTTAATTATTAATGTTGTATTTTGAACATAAGAAGGAAGTGAAATTATGCCAAAAAACAATAATAATTCATCAACAAAAGATAATAAAAAAAATCAAGCATCAAAAAATCAACTCCAAAGACAATCACAAAAGAAACAATCTCAAACATTGAAATCTAAATTTAATGAAAAAAAAGATACTGGAATTGTTGAGGGTGTCTTTATTTATACAGAACCATTAACAATAGGTGATTTTGCTTTAAAAATTGGTAAAACCTCAGCAGAAATAGTTAAAATTTTCTTTAAACGAGGTTTAATGGTCAATCAAAACGCAATGTTGACAGAAGAACAAATGGGTGAATTGGCTCTAGAATTTGGTTATGACTTTAAAAAAGAAGAAGTTGTTTCTAAAGAAAACTTTTTCAATTCATTTAAACATGATGATAATCCGGAAGATTTAAAAGTTAAACCACCTGTGGTAACTATAATGGGGCATGTTGACCATGGTAAAACAACCTTATTAGATTCAATTAGAAATACACATGTTGTGGATGGTGAATTTGGTGGTATAACACAACATATAGGTGCGTATCAAGTTAATTTGGATGGTAAAAAAATTACTTTCATTGATACTCCAGGACATGAAGCTTTTACAGAAATGAGAGCTCGTGGTTCAGAAGTTACAGATATCGTTATTTTGGTTGTAGCAGCAGATGATGGCATCATGCCACAAACAGAAGAGGCAATTGACCATGCAAAAGCTGCCAATGTTCCAATTATTGTTTTTGTAAATAAAATTGATAAACCAGGTTCAGATCCAGATAAAGTTAAAACAGAATTAATGCGTTTTAATATTGTTGCAGAAGAATTTGGTGGTGATATTCCATTTGTTGAGGGTTCTGCAAAACAAAAAATGGGAATAAACTCTTTATTAGAAACAATATATTTAATTGCAGAAATCAATAAATTATGTGCAAATCCAAATAGATATGCAAATGGTACAGTAATCGAAGCTCATTTAGATAAAAATAAGGGACCGGTTGCTACTGTACTTGTGCAAGGTGGAACTTTAAAAATTAAAGATATTGTTGTTGCTGGTGGAACTTATGGCACAATTAAGGATATGCAAAATGAACGTGGTGCAAAAGTAAAAGAAGTTATCCCTTCAGAACCAGTACAAATTATTGGTTTAAATGATGTCCCACGTGCAGGAGATAAATTTATTGCGATACCAGAAGAAAAAATAGCAAGACAAATTGCCCAAGCGCAAGCCGAAAAACTTGCAATTGAAGAAAGATCAAAAAGAAATACTTTATCTTTAGATGCTATTAAAGCTAAAATTGAAGAAGGTTCTTTGAAAACTTTAGGAATAATTATAAAAGCAGATACTCAAGGTACAGCAGAAGCTGTACGTAGTTCATTGCAAAAAATTAATATTGATGGTGTTCGTTTAGATATTATTAGAGCAACGGTTGGGGCAATTTCGGCATCAGATGTCACTTTGGCTACGGCTTCAAAATCAATTGTTTATGGTTTTAATGTAAGACCAACAGCACAAGTACGTCAAAAAGCCGAAGATGATGGTGTTGACATAAGACTACATACTATTATTTACAAAATGATCGAAGAATTAGAACAAGCAGCAAAAGGATTATTAGACCCAGTTTTTGAAGAACAAATTCTTGGTGAATTACAAGTACGTCAAATTTTTAAACATTCAGCTGTTGGAACTATTGCCGGATGTCATGTGACAAATGGTACTATTCCAAGAGGCAGTAAAGTTAGAATTATTCGTGATGGTGTTGTCATTTATACTGGTGAATTATCATCATTAAAACATGTTAAAGATGATGTAAAAGAAGTTAAAGTTGGTATGGATTGTGGTTTAACAATTAAAAACTTTAATGATATAAAAGAAAATGATATTATAGAAGCATATAAAATTGAAGAGGTAAAATAAATTATGAGTAATGATATTAAAGTAGAACGATTGCAATCAACTATTTTACGTGAATTAAATTTAATGGTTAGAAATTTTTTGAATTCAGAAATAATCCCAAGTTTAACAGTTCATGAAGTTAGATTAACATCAGATTTATCTAAAGCAAAAGTTTTTTATTCATTTGTTGGTGATTATTTAAAAGAAGAAGTAACAGCAGAAATAGCTAATTATTTAAAAGAAATTAGACATAATTTGGCTGAAAAAGTTAGTATGAGGGCTGTACCAGAATTAGAATTTGTTTTTGATGATTCACTTGAAACTGCAAATAGAATTGATGAAATTTTAAATGATATAAATAAAGAGAATTAATCTCTTTTTTATTTTATGGTAATTTTATGCACAGATATTTTGCATTAAAAATAGATGAGACAACTTTTGATTTGAGAGGAGAAAATTATTATCATTTCAAAAATGTTGTGCGCATTAAAAATAATGAAAGAATTGAAATAATATTTGATAATTTGGGTTATATTGGTAATGTTAAATCAGATAATAATGGTATTATTACATTGGAAAATATTTCAATTCATAAATCAAAACAAATTAAAACTATTGCAATTGTTGGTTTAATTAAAGAACAAAAATGAGATTTTATTTTGCAAAAACTTACAGAACTTGGAGTAACAGATATTATTCCAGTGCAGTTTAAAAGATCGATTGTAGAAATTAAACACGATAAAATTGAAAATAAAATTGCTAGATGAACTAGTATATGTGAAGATGCATCTGAACAATCTCATCAAACTTTTATTCCAAAAATTCATAATATTGTAAAAGATATAAATTTATTGAAAAATTATTTACAAGAACAAAACTTTCTTGCGTATGAATTAGAATCAAATCAAGCAATTTTTAATCCAAAAAAAAATATGACATCTTCTTTTATAATTGGACCAGAAGGTGGTTTTGATAAATTTGAAATTGAAAAACTCATAGATATAGGCTTTATTTCAGTAAAATTAGATGAAAAAATTTTTAGAACTGAAACTGCGGCAATTTATATGATGTCTATAATTAATTTTGTAAATAATTTATAGAAATATAGGAAAAAACTAATGAATTTTGAAAAATTAAATCGCGATGATGTTCGAAAAGACTATAAATTAATTAAAACAAGATTAAATGAAATTAGTATATCAAAACATGTCATAGAAAAAATTAATATTGAAATAAATAATATTAAGTTAATTTTAAAAAATATCGTTACAATAAAAATTCATGGCTCTTTTGCAACAATTGGATTATATAAAATTGATTCAGATCCAAAAATAGATTTATTAGGTATTGTGCATCTAAAGCAATCAATGTTTGATGTTTATGAAAATGAAATTGATAGTTATGAACATTTTGATGATTGTTTTATTTGTGATTATAATAAAATAGTTTATGAAAAATTATTTGAAATGTACAAAAATAATGATGAAATTGAAGTTGAATGGCAGAATCAAACAATCAGTGGCAATTTATTTCAAGATAATATAATTATTTCTGTGAAAATAGACGGTAAAATTTATAAAATTATTTATCGTTCTTGTCTATCATCTAAAAAAATTTACAAATTGATTTGTGTTCGTAATGTTTATCGTAGATCGTTTACATTGGAGTACGTAAGAAATTATAAAATTTTGGACAAATTATTATTGAAAAAATTATCATTTCTATTTTATGAAATATACTTAATTGCAAAAAATAATGGTTATAACAAAATGAAACTTTTATATATGAAATTAGCTATTTTATCAAAATTGCAATGATTTATTCAACAAAATAATATTTACATGCGAACTTGAACTTCGAGTTTATTTAAAATGTTTTTTACAAAAAATGAAGTTGTTGAATCTTTATTTACAACTAATGATTTTTATAATAAAAATGCAAAATTAATTACAAAAATTTATAGAAACGTTAAATTCAAAAAATTTAATTGAGTTTATCATGGTATGTTTCCTGATTTAAAAAACTTTGTCATTGAATTTACAAAATATGCAGAAGAACACAGTTCATTACGTAACGTTGGTGTGGAAAATAATGAACGCTCAATATACTTTATCTATGATATTAATGCATATATAATAAATCAATCTAAATCAAAAAATATATTAGTTCATAATTGAGAGAAAAAAATAGAAGATAGCGGTTTAAAAGTTACAAAAAAATATATATATCCAGACAATACAGACATAGGTACTTTTATGTTGTTTGCTATTTACTATCATATGGAATTAATATAAAATTAAAATGTATGAATGTTCAGGAGGTCATTACTTATGGCGGAAAACAAAAATACAGATTTAATCAAAAAAGCAAAAGCTAATTCAGAAAAAATTTTAACTGAAGCTTCAAAGGAAAATATTCATGGACAAGTTTATGAATTTAAATTTGATAAATCAGGAAATGTTATTGATGAAAATGGTAGTATAAGATTCACAAAAGAAGAATGGGATGCTTTGGAAGATACCGATGCCGAATAAAATAAGGCATTTATGGAACACTTTTGTGTTCCTTTATTTTTTATAAGGAGGCATGTTCATGATTTCAAATAATAAAATTCCTGATGTTTCAAAATTCACAAGAGCAGTAAATGCTAAAATTAATATAGATACAAATATAATCTCCGAAATTAATAAAATTTATAGCGAATTAAAAAAATTATTTTTAAAAAATAATTTTGATTTAAAAAAAATTGGTGAATATGCTTATAATTCATTAACAGATTATGATGATGTAATTAATATTGATTTAGCTTTAGTTAAATATTTTAAGCTTAAAAAATCAGATAATTTTAAAATTGTATTTCAAAAAATAGAAAATATATTGCAATCTTTTTTGACTAATAAATATAATATAACAATGTCACCTGATGATACATATGTCAAATTAAATACAAAAATTAAAAATAAAATTATCAATATTAGATTAATTTATGTTATTAAAGAAATAGATGGTCAATTTAATAAAATATATATTAATCGAAATGGAATTAAGCAAGAAGATGGAATACTTGATTTAACAAGTGCTTGAAAATATGCAAATAATCTTTCTTTAAATGTTTTAAATTCATTGAAAAAGTTAATAAAATTTATGTTAAAAGATGATTTTGAATATTATTATTTTTTAGATATGTTAATTCTTAGATGATGAAATGAACTACTTGCTACAAAATTAAACAAATATATTCGTAGAAAATTTTACGATACAATAAAAAATGAATGAAAACAAGTTAATGAAAAAGCATTTTTATCAAAAAAGAATTTAAAACATTTCATTAAAAAAAATATGAATTTTAGATTAATTATTAATTATATTCTTTCTAGAATATGATTGAAAAATACAGCGTATTTTTCAGAATTTTTATTTGAAAATGAAGAGCTTTTTTCTGGAATATCTAGATATTCATTATTTACAAATTCAATGTTTAAATTACCAGAAAATTGATTTGAGAAAATTGTTTTTTGTGATTTAAAAAATTATGACATTATGTATAATTATCAAAATAAAATATCAAATGATAATGGTTATTCTAAAATTATTTTTGATCATTCAAGAGATAAAGAAATTAGATATTTTATTTCGCCAATAATGAGAACAATTCCAGTTGGTTATCCATTTTATAAAAAATGAATTAATAATAAATCTAGTAATTTATATAAAAAATTAGATCAAAAAATTGCAGAGCAAATTAGGACTTTAAAGCAAAGAGAGGGAATGGAAGCTTTAAATAAAATTGCCCATCAGTGAATTACAATTTTGCAAAATAAAATCAGTTATTTAAAACCTTATTTTGACAAAAAATATCCAATGATATTGATAGATGAACCAGATGAATTAATTAATACAATTATCAATATGTCATCAAAATTAAAAGATAGTGATTTCTTAATTGGCTATGAAAAATAAAAAACACTAATATTGAAATTAACAATATTAGTGTTTTTTATTGATTGTTTAGGTTTCTTTTTAAATACTTATTTCTTTTTTCTATTAATGTTTTTTCATTTTTACCAATTGAATTATACATATCTCTAGATGAACGAATACGTAATTTTTTTAATTCTTCATCACAATAAATTCAAGTTAATCAAACAATATGAAAATGTCTTAAATATTTCAGTTCACTTTCATTATACATTTCATATGAAAGCATTGTTGCTTGACTTTGCGCAAAATCTATTCATTTTTGGGCATCAATATTTTGATGGTATGAATCGTGCGCAAGTTTTTGATATGAAGTTGTTTTTTTGATGATTGCATTTTCTAAAGATTGAAGAGTATCTGTTATTTCTGAAATAATTGCTCTATCAAATTGTTCTTTTGAATCATAGTGGTGTTTTAATAAATAAAACATTTTCACTTGTAAATTTGTAACTGGATTTCCTCCAGATAAAAATTCACGTTCAATAATAATATGAAATTCGCTGTCGATGCTTTTATAAAATTCAGATTTAAATTGCATTTGTATCTACCCCTAAAATGTGTTTACAAAAACCTTTATTCTTTAATTATATCACAATATGAATTTTATCTTTAAGATATTGAAGATGTACTAATTTTATTCAGTCCCGTGGTGTTTGTTATGTATCTATTCTGTTAAAAAAATGTTAAAATAGTTATAGAAATATATTTATTTCTATTAGAAACTTGCTTTTTAATTAAAATCAAAGTTTAATTTTTAGTTTTTAGAAAGGTTATTTATGAAAAAATTATTAAATTTATTATCAATTTTTGGTTTATCAGTTACTCCCGTTACTGCAGTATCGTGTGGTGTTGTAACCAATGACGAATGAATTACAAAAGACATCACTATTAACATTTCAATGTCAAATGCACCGACAATTGGAGCATTACGAAATTTAGTTCAGGGATATTTTAAAGTTAATGAATTAGCTTATTTTATATCTAATTGTGTAAAAAAAATGAACGATTATAATTTTCAAGAAAATATTGTTATAGGAAAAACTACTTGAAAGGATTTAACTGTAATAATAAGTGGTCATTTTATTGAAGATGGACCCTTAAAAGAATTATGGGATGCTGCAGAAAACAGTTTATCAGTTATTATGTTGTATGTAAAACGTGAATATTCAGAAGAAAGTAGTGATGACCCATCAAACACTAGTGATTATGTAATAACAAGATATCTTGTAGCAAGATTTAATATCACAAAAGAAAATGCCTAGATTTTTTTAAATAGTTTTTATGTAAATTACAATAAAAACCTGTCTAAATAAAATAATTATGAGTTTTTTATTGGTATTAGAAATTAGAAATTTCTTATTTTGCTTATTAAAACCTAAGATGAACCCCAAAAGTGGGACACATAAAAAAGTCAAAAAACATATCTAGGAAAATTAGTGTGAACCCCAAAAGTGGGACACATAAAAAAGTCAAAAAAACATATCTAGGAATAGATATGTTTTTTGTTTGTCTAAACCAGTAATTAATGGTTCCCCTGTCGTGAGATAGTGCTTTCTTCGTCATTTGTTACTGATTTAGGTAAAAAAGACATAATAGGAGAAAGTGCTGTTATGACAAAAAATAAAAAATAATTGATGAAGCTGAAATTATGTCAAAATATTTAAAAGAAATCACATTTGAATTTTAATTAGAAAACGAGATGACAGATAATGTAACAAGAACAAATAAAATTATATGAGGGCACTTTGAGCTTTTTAATTTTTTGTTTTTTACTTAAATATTAAAAAAATGCATACTAAAACACAAATGAATAAAAAAGCGTATTTTCCATTCCCTACCTTAAAGTTATGCACCCCAAAATTTAATATTATTTGCATTTTATTAATTTTTGGACTAGAATTATTTAGTCAAATTAAGGAGGACATTAGATATGAAAAAATTATTAAGTATATTAGCTATTTTAGGGCTTACAACAACTGCAACAACATCAGTTGTTGCTTGTGGCAAAATTCAAACAGAAGATAATGCAACTGATTTGAGTAAAGTTATTTTTCAAGAATATACAAACTTAGTAAATGACAATAAAAATATTAATGACCAAGAAATGATAGATGCAATTAAAAATGTGCAAGCAGAAATTTTAAATCAACTAAAAGAATCCATAACAAATAATATTACAGATATTGACTTTACAACAAACGCAGCAGATGTGATTATAGAAAATAGTGATTTATCAGCTGGAGTTGATGTGACAATTACTGCAACAGCTACTTCACAATATTTAAGAGGTAAAACAAGTATTGAAGTAATTTTTGGTTCGTTGTTAGATTTAAGTGCTTTAACAAATACTAATGTTGAATATCAAACATCAGGTGTTGCAATTACAGAAGCAGAAGCAAAACATAGATGATTTAATGCAAATTTGGAAACTTTAAAAGCAGCAAATAAAAGCGTAACTATTGATTGATTTGAAACATCAAATTTTAATCCTGGAGATGAAAAACATAATGGAAATGTAGATATTTCAGCAAATATAACTCAAAATAAAGAATTTTTAAATATATCAAAAACTTCAATTAAAACAGTTATAAAACAGTCAGGTACAATCGATAGTTCTGTTGACATACCAGAAGATAAAACTTTAGATTCCGGTTGCACTGCACTCATTCAACTTACAAATGGAACAATTCTTGCTGGAACAGGTTCGGGCTCAATTTACAAACTAACAGATGAAGGGAAGATTGATAAAAAAGTTGAAGATTTACTCGGTGTTGATTCGATATATCAACTTTCAAATGGTATTATTTTAGCTCTTACATATAATAATGCTAATGGTTCAATCTACAAACTAACAGACGAAGGAAAAATTGACACATCTGTAGGTAATGGAACGGGTATTATTGAAAGGGCACCGTTTGATGGACCAAAGATAAGAATTATAGAACTTTCAAATGGTTTAATATTAGTTGGGACAAGTCATGGTTCAATTTACAAACTAACAGCTGAAGGCAAAATTGATACCACTATTGGTGATGGAACTGGTAAAATAGTCGATGGAAAATTTTATAATTTCGGCCCTTTATCATTTACTCAACTTACAAACGGAACAATTATTACTGGAACAGCTGGTAAATCAATTTACAAGTTAACAGATGAAGGCAAAATTGATACATCAGTTGGTGATGGAACTGGTATTATAGAAAATGAAACTTTTGATGGTTATGTCACTTCTGTTTTTCAACTTTCAAATGGCACAATTTTAGCTGGTACAAGCTGAAAAAAAGATGAATACTTTGGTTCAATTTACAAATTAACAGATGAAGGTAAAATAGATCATTCAGTTGGTGATGGAACTGGTAAACTAGAAGATGAAGATTTAGAATTGGGTGTTTCTAATATTATTCAACTTACAAACGGAACAATTCTTGCTGGAACTGGTGGTCATTTATTTTATGAAGGAAAATTAAATGGTTCAATTTATAAATTGGTAAATTAATTTTTATAGATTAATAATTTAATGCAAATCAAAAAGTCAAAAAAACATATCTGGAATTAAGGGGAACCCCAAAAGGGGACACATAAAAAAGTCAAAAAGTATATCTATTCCTAGATATGTTTTTTGACTTTTATTTAGTATCACTTTTAAGTTTGTTCTAAATAGATATGTTAATTATTTAATATGCCATTAAAAATTATTAAATAAGCAAGTTTAAATTTACTAGATTAAAATTACTTTATTTGATAGTTTTATAAATTATATTAACTATATCATCAAAAATTCCATAATTTTATTAAGATAACAATTTACGATTCATTTAAATATAGTGATTGGTTAGTGCAATATACTTATGATATATCAAAAGATAAAGTTATTAGTGAATTAAAACCTTTAGCACAAAAGAAAGTTCAAAAAAGGAATATAAAACAAGTTATTAAAGATAAAAATTTAGAGAATGATCGAAAGCTAAAATGAAAAGTATACCGCAACTGTTTAAAATTAATTTCCAAAAAATGTAAACTTTTTGATTTGGCAATGGAAAAGGTTGAGAAATTAAATATTATTAATGATGCGATTATGAATTAGATATTAATACAATGCAGAAAAGGCAATTATTTAATTTTGGTGCAGAGACTGATAATTCAACTCTGCTCAGATTTGCAGAAGAAAAAATGCGGAGTTGCATTTCTATTAAATATAAATACATTTAATAGAAATAACTTATACTAAAAATGAATATAAAATTGGTTTGATTTTATATTTTTTTAATTCTCTTAAAAAAAATAAAAATGATTATCATAAATAACAACCAATAATACGTAGGTAGGGTTGAATAAAATTTGGTTCAAAAAAATGTTATAATTAAAGCATAAATGTATGTAACATTTATTTTCTGCAATTTTTTTATTTGCAAATATTAGTTTTAAAAATCATCAAATTAATTAAAGAGTTTTTATTTAATAATTTTAATAGCATTTCCTTTTACAAAAAATATTAATTTTAGAATGATTTTAATAACATATTAACATTTACTTCTAAATTAAATAATTATATTAATTAGAAATAAGGTATAATTTTTAATTTATAAGTCAGGAGGTCAATTTAATGAAAAAAATTTTATCATTTATAATATTAGTAAATCTGTCTACTGCAAGCTTCACTAATTTAATTTCATGCGCTACTATAGAAATTGATAATGGTTCAGATGGCAAATATAATAGAGAATTTAACAATGCTGTAAAAGAAAATAAAAAAGATTTTACATTAGATGAATTAAAATCAATTAATCAAACAGTTTTAAAACATTCACCATTTGCAACTACAAAATATTTCATAAAGCAAAATGATAGTATAACTATTAAATTCAAAATGGATGGCATTGAAACATATGATGAATTAATCACGAAATATCCAGATATGAAATTATTTAGTATTTCAATATTTTACGGTGGTATTTTTGCATCTTATGGTTTAACAAAGTCAAATAGTAAACAAGAATTACCTTTAAAAAAAGATAATGGTTTTCAGTACAACAAAGAATATACTTTTACTGCAAATATTTCTGGATTCTTATTTTTTACAGATTTTCCTTGATTTCAGAAAGAAGATATTTCAAAGATAAGAAATGGAATAACCGTTAAATCTAATAAATTAATGGAAAATTTATATTATAATTTTAATGAAAATTCTTATTCAAATTCAGAAATATGGAACGAATTGTATAAGCTTGAAAGTAGATATAAATTTACCAGAAATTCTGTGTTGGATGAAACCATAATACCTGATAATCCATTTATGATTCTTGAAGGAAAAAAATTTATATATATTATTGAAGTTAAGAGACTATTGACTTATTTGACATTCAGAATGGAAAAAGATATTGATTATCATAATTTTTCTATAAATGCATTAGTAAATTATTTAGATGCTGCAAGAGAAGCATCTGATGAAAATTATGGTCTAAATGAAAATTATTATGGTAATGATTATGCACCAAATTACAAATTAATGGCCTTTGACAATGATGCTGGTGCTGGTCAATATTATGCTACAGATATGTATATTTCTATGCATGATGTTTGTTTTGAAGAAGTTAATGGTAAATATGTGGGTAAAAGTAATTGAGGCTTAAATGTTAAAACTGTTTATGATTCGTTGATACTAAATCCATCATTAAATTTAACAAATGCAAAAAATGATAATGAGGCATTGAAAAAAATGAAGGCAGAAATTAATTGAGGTTTATGACATGAAATCGGTCACACATACCAAAATACAAACTATAAATTAAGTTGATGAACTGAAGTTACTGTTAATATAAACTCATTTATGATTTCCAGAAAATTTTATGAAGAGAATGCAGATCCTAGCAATTATGATAGCACAACAGGTTGATTAGTTAAATGATATGATAATAGTAACGAATATATAACAAAGATAAAAGCACTAGCAACTAATGGAATTACTTTTGCAAATCTTAATTTATATAACGAATATGTGACAACAGATTATGGAGCATTATTTTGATTTCAACTAATATCAGCTTTTGGTGACCAGTTTATACCGACATTAAATCACTATTATCGTGTAAATAAAGATGAATTAACGAATCTTAAAAATGATACGGAAAAACTAGATACACTAATAGAGGTTATTTCAAAAATAACAAGAACAAATATAACTAAATTTTCCAAATGATGAAATATTGAATTATCGGATGAAACAAAAACAATGATGAATGCATTGGGTGAAGATACCAGTGATAAAATAACTGATAATTTATTAAAAAATAAATGATATCAGCCATACGAAGATAAAATAGCTGTTGATAATTTGGGCAATTATTATGATAAACTTTATCATTTACCAGGTGATGACAATACACAAATATCAATTGATGAAACAATTATTTTAGAAGATTTTGGTTCGTATATTATTAAAAAATTAACAAATAAAAATATGAATTTTTCTGGGACAATTTTTGTGAGCAAAAAAAATAGTGACTAATTAAGATTGAATAAAATTGTTGGAGTATAAAAAGTTAACATTTTAATAAAAATTTTTGTTCGTTTTAAAACGAATTTTTAATTTGTGTAGATTTTAAAATAAAAAAGTGTTAATATGAAATGAGGAAAGAAAGGACGTATTTTATGAAAAAATTATTAACATTATTAATGTCTTCTAGTTTATTAATTTCTATTTCATCAACTGTGGTTTCATGTAAAACTATTGGCTTAATTTCTTATTCAGATATTATGAATTTAAATAGTGATCTGTCATTTCAGTTAGATTCGTATAAAAATAATTTAGAAGAATCGGTAGCAAAGGAATTATGATTTCAAAAAAATAAGGATAAAATAATTGGTGTAGCATCAGAGGCAACTGTTGATTGATTTGATAGTGCAAATTTTGAACCAGGAGATACTTTAAATTCAGGAAAAATAAAAATTTCTGCAACAAAGGAACATCCAGAATTTACAAATGAGGTTGAAATTACCATCAAAATCTTACCGGCTGTTGGAACACTTGACCATTCTGTTGGTAACGGAACTGGAATTATAGAAAATGAAACTTTTGATTCTGGTGTGTATTCAATGATTCAGCTTTCAAATGGAATTATTCTTGCCGGAACAAATGCTGGATCTATGTATAAATTAACAGATGAAGGCAAAATTGATACTTCTATTGGTAATGGAGGTATAATAGAAAATAAATTAGGATCTGTTAATTACTTGTTTCAACATTCAAACGGTCTTATTTTAGCTTCATTTGGAGGCAACATAATTTGTAAATTAACAGACAATGGTAAACTTGATACCTCTGTTGGTGATGGAACTGGAATTGTGCAGAGCTTTGATTCTGCTGGCAACGTGCAATGATTGCAAGAACTTTCAAACGGAAAAATTCTAGCTGGATTAGATAATGATAAAATTTATCAACTAACAAATGAAGGCAAAATTGATACATCAGTTGGTGATGGAACTGGAATATTATATGATAATATTGTAACAAAAGAAAGTTCAATTTCTAAATTGTCAAATGGAAAAATTTTTCTTTCATCTGATAAAATAATTTATCAATTAAATGAAGATGGAAGTATAGATACTTCTGTTGGTGGTGGAACTGGTAAAATAGATGAAGAATTTACTTCTACGATTAGTTCAATAATTCAACTTTCAAACGGCGTTATCATTTTGTTAGCGACAAATGGATCAATTTACAAACTGACAGATGAAGGCAAAATTGATAAATCTATTAATAATGGTTCAGGTATACTTGAAAATGGAACATTAAAAAAATATTTATATGCTCACTGTATTCAGCTTTCAAATGGTTTTATATTACAAGGAGCAGGAATAAATATTGAACGTGGTTCAATTTATAAATTAGTTAATTAAATTTAATTTTTATAAAATTGTATTAATAGTACTAAGTAAAATGATAGTAATTACATGGGTGTATAGGACTTATAACAAAGAAGTAGGGTCAAATAGGAAAAGACGATAAATATCGTCTTTTTTTGTTCTTTTGTAAAACCAAATAAACACTTCGTATAAATATTGGAAAGAGATTTTAATATGCATGCGAGAATAGAATTCAAATATATGAGTTTTTCCAGAAGTTCTAAAGAATTTAGACTTCTATACAAAATTGAAGAATTTAGTTCTTATCAATTAGAATGAGAAGAAATCATTAAATTTGAATTACCTACTTGCAGTAAAGTTAAAGAATGTTTAATTTAATTAAAAAATAATTTATATGAAGTGTATGAAATGTTAAATCTAGAAATTACGTTTGAGGCATTTAATTTAAATTTCAAAGAAGACCAAAAAGTATGAGAGTTGATTTATATGAATAGTTACTATTTAGGAATCGATATTTTTGGAAATAGAACAACCTCAATTTTTGATGGTTTTAATATTCATACTTTTTTAGTAAAGAGTGAAAAGAACATTTTAAATTTATCCAAAAAATTAGGGATTTATACCCATCAATAAATGAGACCTTTACAAAATAATGTAGCTAATACAGATATGGTTTCATATGCAAGCTAATAGGTACTATTGAAATTAAATATAAAAATATATTTAAAATTAATTCATTTATGATTAAAAACTTTAAAGATAAAATTCTAAATAATAAAAAATCGATTGAAGGTCTCATATCAAAAACTGGTCGTGCTGGGGGTTGATTTCGGTACTCCAAACGTGTTAATGAGCATGAAGTAGATGTAATTATTATTTATTATTATGGATCAGCAAAAAAAGAAAATCAGATAAGAATTATTTAAATTCTATTTATAGAGATTGGGTAGAGACACCTTATGCGACTTGCGAAAGCGGCAAAATTGTACTCCGGTTATGGTATACGTGAACCATTAGAGACGCATCTCTTAAAAGGCGGAGTAGTTTTGGAGTTGCGTTCAAAACACATCTAGCATTAGCTAGAAGTAGATAGTTTTAACTATGGCAGTCTTAACTCTTACGAGTTGCAAAAGCGAGACTCCTGAAAAAGTTTTTGGGGGCAGAAAATGTAAATGATGCTCGCGTGCATACTGGCCGTTGCGTGGTGACGGAAAGAATGGCACTTTGCTCTTTTGTAGGGCAAAGTGTGTCTAACCTGAGCGGGCTCTGGAAAGAATGTGATTTTTCTCGAAGGTTTTAAATAATTCAAGAAAAGAAAAATATGAAGAATAAATAAATGTAATAAAGAATTTAGTTACTATCCAAATTCAAGTTGTTTAATGGTAAAAGGTAAAGTTCTAAAAGTTTGTAATGAATGCAAGTTAATTGAAATTTCATTACGTTTAAAAAAATTATATAGAGGTCCAAATATAAAAATAATGAAGCATATTGAAGAGTTAATGGGAATTATTGACACTCAATCAAAAACTATTTCAAAATTAATTTTAGATAAAAATATAGATAAACCAAAAACTGTAAAAGTTGAAATGATAGAAGAGTGAGATTTGTAATATGGAAAAAGAAATAATTAAACATAATTTAATTCATTTATCGGGTTAAGTTTATTAAACTCAGAAGAACATCCTGGTAAAAATGCTAATGGCTCTGTTGAATGATTAATTAGGAAAATTAAGATAATATTTGATAATAATCAATGAATAGATTTAATTTTTGAAAACTTGGAATTATGAAATAAATATAAAAAAATTCCAATTGGTTATTATATTGAAGTTAATGGGTTATTAAAAAATTTATTTAATAGAAAAGCTAATCAATCTAAAGCTCAAATTGAAGTTCTTGAAGTCCTATATACGTGTCCAATTAAAACAACAACAAAAAGATAAATTTTTAATGTCTAATGATACCTTACAAAAAAGAAACTAAAGCTAAAAGGAGATAAATCATGATTGATAGATTTATAACCCCGCTAACATAATCTGGTGGAAAAAGTAAACAATGAAAATTATTGAAAAGTTATTTTCTCAAGAATACAAAAAATATGAAATATATTAAAGGTGCAAATAAAGCATTATCATTTTAGACTTACAAAAATAATTTAATAAAATATTATCTAGCACAGTTGATGTTGTTATGAAACCTATACAAAAACTGGTTACTAAAATTAAGAAAAAGGTAATTAAAAAAGCTGACCCATTAGTTAAAAAATGGGTATATCAAAATTAGATAAAGCAACATATAAAAACATTGATAAAATTTTAATTCAAGTTATTTCTGAGTGAATTTTAGGTTATAAAGTTCAATCCTTACCAACCGGAACATACACAGTGATGATCTATTTTAAAAATCCAAAATATGAACCAAGAATATTCTATTGAAATCAAAAAGAAATGATATCATGGTAACTGCATGTAATAAACAGAGAGCAGGAGAATATTACAAAAGAAATTTAGAACTAGGTTATCATTTAACGAATTCATCAATTCTAGGTGCATTGAATTTTTTACCACCAATAATGATTGGCTTTATTAAAGAAGGAATTAGAACATGAAATGAAATAAAAAAATAAAGAAACTTATTAATACATTAAAAACTGATTCAAATTCATATTTAAATGACGCAATGAAAAAAGCTAATAAATTATTAAATGCAAAGAAAAATAATTTTATTGTTGCTACAGTATTTTCATCTGTATTTTTTAGAGGAGCATTAAAGAATTTTTTAAATCATAAGTCAAATAAAAACTATTTTAGAGAACACTTAATCAAAAAGGAAATACAAAAATCTAACAATAAAATTAAAGAAATCAAGACAATTCATTAACTATTCTAAAAAACCAAACTTCTTTTTTAATTTATAAGAAAATATATCATTTTGCTATAGGAGGAATTCATATGAACAAAAATAAAAAATTTTGCAATTTTGCAATTTTGAAAGTATTACCTTTATTGTTATCATTAGGTCTTTTGATAGGTATTGGTTATATTGTTAACGCTATACCATTTATCAACAAATTAGATAAATCAGACACTATTGCTATTATTGCAGCATTTGCTGTAATCTCAGCATTTATTTTCTTTGGATTATTTTATAAAGCAATTCAAATGTTAGATAAAGCTCGTATTGAAAAAGCTATTGATGCAAAATTAATGCTTGGACATAGAATTGTGTCAGCTGATATTTCAAATGCTCAGGATGCAAAAGATTATGCAAAAACTAAAAAATTTGAAATGGAAAAAACAATTCAAGAGCATAATGCTGCAATTAGAACTGTTAAACATTTTGAAAAGGCGCATAGGGCGTATAGGGCGCATAACAAAATTTGTATTTTCTGATTGATTAAGTTAAAATAAAGAAAATATAAGAAATGAAAGAAGGAGTTCTATTTGCGTAAATTATTATGTATGATAGGTACAATTGGTATTACAGTAATGAGTACCTCATCAGTTGTGTCTTGTGTTACTGTTTCACTACATCCAACAAAAATAAACTTGAATACTATAAACTTGAATACTATTAATAACTATGTAAATAATAATAATAATGTAACAGATCAAGATATTGTTGAAGCCATTAACAATATACAGGCTCAAATTTTGCAGCAATTTCAAGCAAATGATTTAACAAGCAAAGTGACAGAGAATGATTTTACAACAGATGTAGTTAAAATTGTAAAACCTGGTGATTTATCACAAGGTGTTACAGTGACAATTATTGCTACAAGTGATTCGTTATGAATATATGGTTCAACAAATATCAGTGTTAGTTTCATTAATAAATCAGATGCTAATTTAGATTTGAGAAATTTAAAGAATGCTATTGAATATAAAACAAGTGGTACATTAATTTCTGAAGTTGAAGCTAAACAAAAATGATTTGATTTAAATATGACGGAATTGAGAATAATAAATGAAAATGTTAACATTTCTTGATTTACAACCATTAATTTCAGTGCAGGTAATAAAAATACGCTAGGAAATATTGATATTTCTGCAACAACAATTCATAATAAACAATTTACAAATACAACATCAGTATCCATTAAAACAATTATAAAGCAATCAGGTACGATTGATGATTCTGCAGCTAATCAAGGAATGATTGAAAGTATTGCTACTACTGCAATGATTCAACTTTCAAATGGAACTATTTTAGTTGGATCATTTGGTGGATCAATTTATAAATTAACAGATGAAGGTAAAATAGATCATTCAGTTGGTGATGGAACTGGTAAATTAGATGATAGTTTTGATAATTCAATTAATTCGTTTGTTGAACTTACAAATGGTCTTATTTTAGCCGGAACAAGTGGTGGTTTAATTTACAAACTAACAGCTGAAGGCAAAAATGATAATATATTAGAAGATCGTTTAGATCATGATGTTTTTTCACTTGTTCAACTTTCAAACGGAACTATTTTAGCTGGAACATTAAGTAACTCAATTTATAAACTAACATCAGAAGGTAAAATTGATACATCAGTTGGTAACGGAACTGGTAAAATAGAAGATAAAACTTTTGATGGTGTCGTGACTTCAATTACTGAGCTTTCAAATGGAACTATTTTAGCTGGTACAAATAATGGTTCAATTTACAAGTTAACAGATGAAGGTAAAATTGATACATCAGTTGGTAACGGAACTGGTAAAATACTAAATAATGTTTTTACAACTTATGTTAGGCCAATAATATTTCAACTTGTTAATGGAACTATTTTAGTTGGAATTGGTAACTCAATTTACAAATTAACAGATGAAGGTAAAATTGATAAATCAGTTGGTAACGGAACTGGTAAAATAGAAGATAAATTTAGATTTACTATTGCTACATTTATAGAACTTTCAAACGGAATTTTTTTGGCTGGAACATCAGGAGGAATTTATAAATTGGTAAATTAAATTTAATTAAGTGTTTTAAAATATATTTTTTAAGTTAATTTACATAAGGAAAGATAAGACAGTTATGTCAATTAAAACGTATTCTGTTATGTAAAAAAATCACGAAAAAAGATATATTGTTAACAATTAGTTAAAACCTGTACATAAATTTAAGATAACCTCAAAAGTGGGATACATAAAAAAATCAAAAAGCATATCTAGGAATAGATATGATTTTTGACTTTTATTTAGTATCACTTTTAAGTTTGTTCTAAATAGATATGTTAATTATTTAATATACTATTAAATAATTATTAAATAAGTAAGTTTAAATTTACTAGATTAAAATTACTTTATTTGATAGTTTTATAAATTATTATATTAACTATATATCCTACAATAATATAAATAATGAAATGATTAATTAATAATAATGATTTTGTAATTAAAATTTTTATTTGAATTATATTTATATTAACTAAAAAAAGTTTATACTATAAATATAATAAATAATGTGCAAGCAGTAATTTTTATTTTAGGAGGTTATTTATAAAATGAAAAATTTATTATATTTTTTGGGAGCAGTTTCATTAATAACTAGCACTACATTTGGCACATCTTCTTGTGCAATAACTACTATTGAATCTGGTAATCAAAGTGACGGTGATTTGGATTTATCAATATTAAGTAATGATGTCTCGTGAGATTTAAATCATAATAAAATGCCAACAGAGGATTCTATCATAGAAATATGATTTAAGCAAAATGAGAATAGGCTGAAAAAAGTAGATGATAAAGTCTCTGCTGATTGATTTGAAGCTTATAATTTTAGTGTTGAAAATAATAGTTTAAGAGGATCTGTTTATATTATATCGAAGTCTATACATAACAGTGAATTTAAATATGCAGCAAATGTTTCAATTTTTTTAAAACATTTTGGAACAATTGAAAAAGTTATTAGCACTATGCCAAGCCAAGAATACTCAAATGGATGTATTTATCAACTTTCAAACGGAATTATTTTATATGGAAGTGGTAATATTATATATAGACTAACATCAGAAGGAAAAATAGATACGTCCGTTGGTAATGGTACTGGTAAGCTTGATGAAGTTGGTTCTCATCTATATGACATAGTATCAATAATAGAACTTGAAAACGGTAACATTTTTGCTTTAACAAATTCAGCATTTTATAAATTAAAAAATGATGGACATATAGATAGATTAATTGGCAATGGAACTGGAAGAATTGAAAATGATTTTAAAGATGACATTAGTTCAATTATACAACTTTCAAATAACACAATTTTAGTTTCTGTAATCAATAGTGGCAAGAGTTCAATTTATAGATTAACAGGCGAAGGTAAAATTGATACATCTGTTGGTATTAATGGTAAAATAGAAGACAAAACTTTAGATGGTGCAGTTTACTCGGTAACAGAATTGTCTAATGGATTAATAGTTGCAGGAACAGCTTCTGGTTCAATTTACAAACTAACAGATGAAGGACATATTGATATATGAAGTGGTAATTCAGGAGTTATTGATTCTGATACAAGCATAAAATTGAATTGCATTTCACAATTTTCTGGTGTGATCATTGGTGCGACTTGAAAAAATAATGATAATTATGCTAAGACAGTTATATTAACAGATGAAGGTCATTTTGATAGAAATGCTGGATCTTTAGGAACAATTGAAAATTATCAGGGTACAATAAGTTCTGTGGTTACTCTTAAAAATGGAAAAGTATTTGCTATTTATAACACTCTAGAAAATCAAAATTGAAAAAGTCAAGTTGTTCAATTAGCTAATTAATTTTTGTTAGTTTACAATTATTTTATTGTGCAAACAAGTGTAATATTCAAATTTAAATAGAAATTTAACGAGAGTTTTTATTTTCAATTTCACCGGCTAAATTAAAGAGCAACAAAATTACGAATTATTTAATACTTGCAATAGTATTATTGACAATAGTTTTATTTATATTGATTATCATAATTTTTATTTATAAAAATAAATTTTAAAAAATATAGGTAAAATAATCAAACATATTTAACACAGTTAAATGAGATAAATAAAATAAAAAATCAGTTAATTAAAGAAAATCAAAAATGAATTATTTGTATTGGAAAATTTAAGAAATGAAAAGCTTGAAGAATACATAATGGATAATTCAAATAAAATAGACTAATTTTTTGCAGAAATCTCAAAGAGTATAAATGTAAATACTAATGAAAGTAAACTATTTGAAACCATAATGTTGAAAATTTGTGGCAGTAGTAAATTAAGATCAAAATTAATTATGACTCTTGTTGAATTTAAAAAACAAAATCGCTGAAATTTAATAATTAGTTTGTTTGGTACGTATTGATTATTTAATTCATCAAAACAAGAGAAAAATTCTTGAATTGTTAATTTTTTACCATTAAAATCGTTATCTATCCTGAATTTAGTAATAATTATTTAGATTAGATTATTTGTATAACATCCAATAGTCAATGTTGGAAAATTTAATAAATAATGAACAAAATGATATGGTTTTGATGACAATGATTCTTTGAGAAAATAATATTTTCCATTTTAACAGGATATAAAAAATGAAACAAATAACGATCTTGACAAATTAGATTTTAATGAAGTTTCACAAGTACTAAACGATATCAGTTAAGTTAAATTAATAAATAAAAAAGGAGCATAATAATTTTTATGGATTTAAATCAACTAAATATTGACATATGAAATAAAGCAATAGATTGTGAATGTGGTGATGAATCACAAGATAGTGGCGGTAAGCATAAACTTTGTGGTATTTGCAAAGAAACTATGGTTTTTGACGCACACGAAAGTAAAAAAGGACATCAAAATTCAATCTATAGATGAAATATAGATTATATAAGACCATTATCAAAAGGTGGTAAAAACAATTTTGAAAATATGCATGCAGTTCATGTAGAGTGCAATCAAAATAAAATAATCTAAATGATATTTTATATATTTAAAACCGTTAGTTAATCTGCAGTTTTTTGGTTAATAATAAAATTAATATTATTCTAACTCACTAATTGTAATTACAGAAGTTACATTCATGTTGACTTTTAACATTTTGTAGATACAATGAAAATGTGAAAAATAATTTTCACATGAATGGAAGGAATTTATTATATGAAAATATTATTAAATTTATTATCTACAGTAAGCTTAATATCTGGTGGTGCTAGTGGTGTAGTTATTTCAAATAATAGTTATGCAACAATGTTTTCATCATTTTATAGCAGTTCAATTTACAAATTAACAGATGAAGGTAAAATTGATACCTCTGTTGGCGATGGTACTGGAATATTGGAAGATAAAACACTTAAAGGACCTACGGCTTCAATCACGGAATTTTCAAATAATATGATTATAGCTACTATAAATTTAAATGACACCTCAGTTTATAAATTAACAGACGAAGGTAAAATTGATACCTCTGTTGGCGCTGGTACTGGAATAATTTATCAATCACCATCTGCAATAAGAACGGTAATTCAACTTTCAAATGGTCTTATTTTAGCTGGAACAGTTAGTAATTCAATCTACAAATTAAATGATGATGGTACTATTGCAAATATTATAGAAAATCAAACTTTTGATGGTCCTGTTTATTCAATTACTCAACTTTCAAATGGCACAATTTTAGCGGCAACTCGTAATTCAACAGGTACTTCAATCTATAAATTAAATCAAAATGGTACAATTAATAGTATTGTTGCAAAAATTATGGCAGATAGAATTATTTCAATTACTCAACTTTCAAATGGAACAATTTTAGCTTCAACATCAAATCTATTGGGTGAAATCTATAAATTAAATTCCGATGGTACTTTTAATAGTGTTATAGAATCTGGAACTTTAGATGGAATACTTCATACAATTATGCAACTTTCAAATGGTCTTATTTTAGCTGGAACAGATAGAGGGTCAATTTACAAACTAACAGATGAAGGTAAAATTGATACATCAGTTGGTGATGGAACTGGAAAACTGGAAGATAAAACTTTAGATTCAGGCATACTTTCTTTAGTGGAACTTTCAAACGGAATTATTTTAGCTGGAACAAGTTGGACTTTTCATTAATTATTTATAGATAGACAAAATATTTGTTTTGTTCATATTTTTTTATTTATGTGATTCAATTGCAAAATTTAGATATTATCATCAAAAAGAAATATTTCAATCATCACAGAATGAAAAAATTTTGATATTAAAAATACATATATTATGACTTTTATAGAATTAGCAGATTATAATTTTTATAATATTGATAAATATTTAATGAAAGAAGAAAATGACGACTATGATAAAAATAACGTGAATGAATGCTACTTTTTCGCCAATTGAAGCTTATGGTAAACATATAAAACACAACAAATTTATTGTGTTAATTTTAAAATTTTTGATAAGCAAATCACAAGTATTGAAATAGAATCCTAAATTTAAAATTGGTCATGATTCAAATACTGTTAAAGATGACATTAAAAAGCAATTAAGAGAAAAATTTGTGTCAACGGATATCGATACATTTATCACTACTTTTAAACCAGTTGGAAAATACGGATGAAGTATAATCGATAGACATTATGACATCAAGCGTTTGTTATCTGAAGGAAAAATATTTTTCTCATCAAATTTAACTGTAACCAAAAAAATTGGTGACAATGAAATTGTTGTAAAAAAATATGGTCATTTATATGATGCATTATATCGATGCATAAATAATCAAGATAAATTATATCGTGATGAAAAAAGTATCAAAAATAAAAGAATTTTGGATTATATTAATGCATTTGAACATGCCATAAGTTATTGAAAAAGCTATTTATTTCAATGATAAATAATTTTATAATTAATGTATGAAAAATATTAACAGTTATGAAATAAAAATGAACGGATTTAATGTCACAGCATTAGATCAGATTGAATTTTTTGATACAAATCATAAAAATGCTTTAGATGCTTGTGTTCAAGATATTGTGCAGCAAATAGAACAGAAGGATTTAGAAATTAAACACGCTAGCTTCAGATTCAAAGAGGGATGAATTATTGATGGTTATGTATCTAGAAAACTTTTAACTTCATTTGGGGAAATCAAATTTAAAGTTACTAGATATTTTAATAAAATTACAAAACAGTATAAAGTTTTGGTTTTTGATTTTATAGGAATTAAGAAATATGAAAGAGTGGCTACAGAATTCAAACAAAAATATTAACATATTTAAGAGGAGTTACAAAGTATCGATATATTATTAAAGCCTTTCCAAGAGCAATCATTCATAAATCAACAATATCTAGAATATTTAAACAAATTAATTTGGAAGAATTAATAGAGATTGCCCGCAGCAATCAATATCAAATTCCAAATGATATTGTAAAATATGATACTGTATATATTTTTACAGATGATACTTATAAGATGGCATTTGTAGATAAGAAAAAAGGTAATTACAAGCATATAATTAGAAATTTCACTTTTTGTTTGGGGAAGATAAATCAAAAAGACAGTAGAGGCTCAAAGTTAATTCATAAAAGAGTTAAGCATTTAATTTATGAATGCAAATCTGATAAAAATTATAATCTAATTAATAAATCGATAATTTTAATTTATCAAACTGTAAAACAAATGTATGGAGAAAAAGATTGAAAATTTGTTGTAACAGGTGATGGGGCATCATATATAAAAACGTTAGCTAGTCAATTAAATGCAAAAATAGTTTTGGATTATTTTCATTTAGTAAAAGAAATGCGTGTGTTATTTCCGCTTTGAAGAAGTAACAAAGAACATCGCGAAAAATTAGCAGAATTTTTAGCTGCAGTTAGGAAAGATCCAGAATATTTTATTCTAAATTATCTTAACCCTGCAATTAAACATGATTTTATTCCTGGTAAATTAATTCAACTTAAGTATCTAAAAAATTATATAAAACAAAATATACAAGGAATATTAAATTATAAGCAAGATTGATATTTTGGTTCATGCACAGAATCGTGTATTTGACATTTTATTAAGTCAAAATGTGTTGCAAAGACATACAATATTAAAACATTAGATAATATTCTATGCTCTGAAGAGGCGTGAATTAATAATATAAATCCATATGAAATCTGATTAGAAGATATTTATATTGATCAACAAGAACAAATTTATAGCAATAATTTTGTTCCAAAAGAAAGTGATGTTTATCAACACAATATTGATATTCCAATATTAAATTCAAATCTGAAAATAGCTGGTGCATTAAAAGAATTAATGTACAACTATTATTAGAAATAATTAAAATATCATATTTGATATAATTTTTTGCTTGGATAAATTTTAATAAAGTCAAAAATAAAATTTTATTAATTAAAATTATGATATTATTTTTTTGACAAAGGGTTTTTGCAACTTAAAAAATGTCTGTCTTTTATTATTTTTTTAAATTGCATTAAAAAAAAGCTCATATACTCCGATTAAATTGCAACTCCTCCATAGGGTTTATATTGCTAAATAAAAGTGCTATAATAAATATATAAATGTGAATTAGCATTTATTTTTAAGTAATTTTATACATTTAATGAAAGGTTTATATATATGAAAAAATTATTAAATTTATTAGCAGTTTTTGGTTTGGCTTCATCTGTAGCTTCATCTGTTGTTTCATGTGGAAATGTATCAAATGTTAACACATCATTAACTGGTTCAATAGACACATCAGTTGGTAATGGAACTGGTAAACTAGAAGATGGAACTTTGGATGGCAATGTTTATACTATCACTCAACTTTCAAATGGAATTATTCTTGCTGGTACTTCTGGGAAATCTGTTTATAAACTAACAGATGAAGGTAAAATTGATACATCAGTTGGTGATGGAACAGGTAAATTAGAAGATGAAACTTTTGATGGTGCAATAGAAACAATCACTCAACTTGAAGATGGAACTATCTTAGCTGGAACTGATGCCGGTTCAATCTACAAATTAACAGATGAAGGTAAAATTGACACCTCTGTTGGTGGTGGAACAGGAAAACTAGAAGACAAAACTTTTGATAGTCGTGTAGAAACAATCGAGAAACTTGAGAATGGAACCATTATAGTTGGAACACTTTCTGCTTCAATCTACAAATTAACAGCCGAAGGTAAAATTGATACTACTGTTGGTGGTGGAACAGGAAAACTAGAAGACAAAACTTTTGATAGTCGTGTAGAAACAATAGATCAGCTTCCTTTAAAAAAAACTAGTGTTCTTGCTGGAACTTATAGTGGTTCAATTTATAGATTAACAGCAGATGGTAAAATTGATACTACTGTTGGTAATGCAGGAGTAATTGAGAATCTAAAAAAAATAGCTTATGTAATTATTCAAGTTAAAAACGGCGCAGTTATTGTCGGTTCAACTAATGGAACTATTTTTAGATTAACAGATGAAGGCAAAATTGATACATCTATTGGTGACGGAACTGGGAAAATTGCGGATAATTCATTTGAAGGAAGTATGTTATCTTTGACTGAACTTTCAAATGGAATAATCATTGGTGGTTCAAATAGTACTATTTATAAATTAATTAATTAAAAAAATTATTTATCATTAGGAAATGATATTGCTTAATTTAAGAATTAATGTTTATATTGCAATTAACAAATAAAATATCTAGCAGATAGAAATAATGTCTATCTGTTTTTATTTTTTTTATGTTTAAATATTTTGCTTGTTAATTTAAATATAAAATAAAATCATTTTTTATTAAAAATTCAAGAATAGATTATAATATTGAAAACAGTTTATATTAAAAGATAAATTCAAAAAATGATTTAATAATGTATTAAAATAGAATTAAGAATGTGAGTAATTTATAGGAATTTAAAATGTTAAAAATATTTACAAACAAATTAATTAAGCTTTTATTTTATAATCACAAAATTATTATCTAAAAATGATTGAGATTCGATTCAAGCATTTTTAGATAATTTATTTTCTGAATTAAAAAGTAATAGATTCTCAAAATTAGCACAATATAAATATTTGTATAATTACATAAAAAATCATAAATTGGGTATTTTGAATATGCAAAAACAATATGGCCAATCTCATACCGAAGGACAAATAAGTTCATTTATAAAGCAATTATTTGCATATGGCAAAAAAATATATAGTTACTCTGCATTTTGCAATATTTTAAAAATAAAATTCTTAAAGATTAATGGTTATGATTTTAAAAATTTATTATTAATAAACAACGATGAATATTTTTTTAATAAAAATTTAAGTAATTATCATAAGAAATTTAAGAGCTCGTCAGATATTAAATTTTATTTAAATAAAAATAATAGTAGAATTAGTGCATTTACTCCAAATGAAAAATATAGATCAGATATTCATAAATTTTATGAGTTAAGATGGAAGAAAAAAGAGGACAATAATTCAGATAATTATTATTATCTGCAATTTTTTACTTGCATATTTTTATTATTTTATTGTAAAAAATATAGATATTTGATTTTAGATATGTTAAATTAATTGTGAGAGAAGAATTTTCACTAAACGTTTAACTGATACTTTTGATTGAAAAGTATTATTCCCCCAATAATTTTATTCAGTCTTTAGTTCAATTAGGACTATTATTTAGGTCGATTTAGTGTTAATATTTAAGTAGTATTTGATTTTTAATCTAAAAAATAATATATTTTAATATATAAAAAAATAGATTTCATAACAAATATTAAAATTTATTTTATAAAGATAAATCTATAAAATAAGGAGTCGCGATATGACATTAGAAAATTTTTTAATAAAAAAATCATCTAAAAAATCATTAATTGATAACTCACCTACATCAATTCTAATTATTTATAAACAAAAATTAAATTCAAATGCTGTTCAATTTTATTATTTTGATTCGTTTGCGGAAATCATTCCAGGAATAAAACAAAAATTTAATCAAAATGAAATAAAATATCTTTTTGATGCACCTTATTCTGTTTGTTTTTTGTACATAGAGACAGAAGAAAATTTTGATTTTATCACAAATACTGAATTAAAAATTAATGCAAAAAATCAAGGTGCGTTGACCACTAAAATTTTAAATTCGATTAAATTTACTGAAAATTATATGGAAAATTTTTATGCTCAATTTTTATTACAAAGACCAGATTCATTGATAAAAATTGTAGATCGCATAAAACAGAAAAAAAATATAAATAAAGAAAATATTAGTAAATTTTGAAAATCAGAAATTAAAGAAATTTTTAAGGCATCATATTTATTTTCATCAATAAATAGAACAAATAAAATTAATTGTATAGGATTAAATGAATTTGAAGACGAAGAAAATAATGAGACTTATTTTTTTGTAACTTTTTACAATAAAAATACTGATAATTATTTTTTTGAAATAGATAAATTACCGCTGAAATATTCAGAAAAGGATTTTTTAGCAATACTTAAAAAATTTGATCTTTCAATTCAAACTAAAACATCAAATTCTATTCAAACTCAATATAGAAATAAATTTTCTTGACAAGCCATAAAAAATAGCAGAGAATAATTTTTATGAATAAAAAATATGATTATAAAATAGATGAATCATGAATATATAGCATGGATAGTAATCAACCAAAAATTATTAATTTACAACCACAAAAATTCATTACAATTACGGGCAAAGGTAGTCCAAATGATGATGAATATAAAGAAAAATCTAAGGTTTTGTATAGTATTGCGCATTATATAAAAAATATTGAGCAAAAACCGCAATTATGATTTAATTATGAGATTTGACCTTTAGAGATATTTTGAACTTTAACAGATGATTTTAATTGATATTTTGATCAATCAAGATTAATTTATAAAATGATGATTAAACAACCTGATTTTGTGAATGCTGATATGCTCAGTTTTTATATTAATCAATTTATAGATGAAATAGGTAATAAAGAAATTGCTTCACAAGTGAAATTGGAAATTGTTGGGGAGTCTATGGTTTCGCAAATTTTACATACAGGTTATTTTGAAACAGAACCAAAAACATTTGCTATTTTAGACGAGTGATTATACAAACAAGGTTTTGCGAGAATAGAAAAAAATATTCATAAAGAAATTTATTTGATAAATTCAAATAATAATGATCAAACTTTTGTGCCAAAAACGATTTTACGATCAAGAGTAAAACAAAAAGAAATAAAGTAAATTATGTCTTTTCTTAACTAATTTTTTTTGTTATATTTTAGATAGTAAGATAGGGCGGTATTTATACATGATTCAACCATCTGGAATATTGCTGGTTAATAAACCAGCTGGTATAACTTCTAATAATTTAATTCAAAAAATAAAACATAAATTAAATATAAAAAAAATAGGACACGCAGGAACTTTAGATCCATTAGCTACAGGATTAATGGTTATTTTAGTAAATCAAGCTACAAAAATTTCAAATTATTTATTAACAAAAGATAAAGCATATGAAGTTGTTATGCAACTTTTTATAAAAACAGACTCAGATGATATTACTGGAGCAATGATTGAGCAAGAAGTTGCTCAAAAATTAAGAAAAAGAGATATTAAATTAATAATAGATAAATATAATGGTTATATGTATGAACAATTACCACCAATTTTTTCAGCAATAAAAGTAAATGGTGTAAGAGCGTATAAACACGCATTTGAAGGAACTGCAGATACATTAGTTTTAAGTCCAAGAACAGTAACAATTAATAGTTGTAAATTAATTAATTATGATTCAAAAAATAATACAATTACTTTAACTGTGAAATGTTCAAAGGGAACATACATTCGTTCATTGGTGAATGATATTGCAAATGATTTAGGGACTATTGCAACAGTTAAAGAATTAAATCGCATATCATCTGGTGAATTTTTACTTGAACAGGCAAAAACAATAGAAGAAATTCAAAATTCTGATTTAATTTCTATTTATGATGCTTTGATGACAAATTCACAAGTGATAGTAAAATATCATAATGATCGTGATGTCAAACAAGGTAAAACAATAAATTTATTGAATCAAATTGCACCTGTGGTTTTTATTGCAGATAATAAAAATAACATTATTGCAATTTATACTCACACAGCTAAAAATCTATACGTATGTAAGCGAGGCTTATGAGAAGATGATCCAAGTATAATTAAAACTGAAGCAGAAAGTGATGATTATCAATGAAATATATAAATATACAAGATGATATAATGAATTTTAAATTAAATGAGGATGTAATTGTTACAATTGGTAATTTTGATGGTTTACATAGAATGCACAGATTAATTTTCCATAAAGTACAAAATATCGCCGGTAATTCTAAACTTAAGAAAGTTTTAATTACATTTGATAAAAAAATTTCAGATAAAAAAGATTCGTTTGCCGGAAGAATTTTATCGCCAACGGAATTTAAAAAACGATTAGAAAAAAATTTTGAATTTGATTATGTCATTGAACTTGAAATTTCAAAAAAATTAATTGAAACAGGAGTTGATAATTTTTTAAAATGATTATCAAATAATTTAAATGTTAAAAAAATAGTTATTGGTGAAGATTTTTCATTTGGCCATAAAGCAGAAGGAAAGGTCAATGATTTAAAAAAACATTTTGGTAAATCGAATGTATATGTAGAAACTAGAAATGGAGATATTTCTTCATCATTAGTTAAAAAAGCTTTAGCAAATGGAGAACTTAGAAAAGTTAATTTTATGCTTGTAGAACCTATTGTTTTTGTATTTAATGACGAGAATAAATTAATTTTCCCAGAAACTGCTGTAAAATCAGGAACATATAGTTTTCATGATTTGAATCGTTTAAGAACCTTTGATTTAGATGAAAATCGTTATGCCAATAATTTAGGTGATAATAGAATTATCGAAGTTTTAAAAATAAAGTAATAAATTATAGTTTGAATCAAAATGACTTGCCTTTTATATAATTAAATTTAAATTTCTTTTTAAAACAAATAATTTTTTTGTTATAGTTATATATGGATTTGGTAACCATTAAGTTGATTTTCCCTTGAATTTCTATTTGATTACCGGTTTCTAAAAAAACAAAGAAGGGGATTTAAAATGATTTCAAAAGAAAGAAAAACAGAAATTATTAATGCATATGGTGCTACAGATAAAGATACAGGAAGACCAGAAGTTCAAATTGCTTTATTAACTGAGAATATTGAAAATTTAACAGGACATTTACAATTACATAAAAAAGATATTACATCACGTAGATCGTTATTAAAAAAAGTTGCGCAAAGACGTCACTTATTAAATTTTTTAATAAAAACAGATGTAGAAAGATACAAAACAATAATCGCAAAACTAAATATAAGAAAATAACTATTTATAAGGTGAACCCCACTTTTGGGGTTCACCTTATTATAATAGTTTTTTTATTTTTAAACCTTTAAAAAAACAGTAGATAAAACTTAAAATTCGTGCTATAATATAGAAGTATTTTAGCGAGTAGTCAGGTTACGACGCTACTAAAATGAAGATCAATCAGAAAAGGATGGTTATTTATATGGCAGCAAAAAACAAATTAGCTATTGAAAGAGCGGCTCGTAATGCAGCTAAGCAACGTCATTTACAAACACGAAAAAAAGATACAGATCCAAAACCTACAAAAATTAAAAATGAAACTGTTAAATTATCAGAAGTTCAAGAAAAATTTATTTGAGAAAAAGGTGAACCTGTTTCAGGACATAATCAAAATATTTATCGTCGTGATATTGCAGGAGCACTTTTAAAAATTCAAGAAAAAAATTTGGAATCAGAATTTGGATGAGTTTTAACTTTAATAGATCCAAAAGCAGAAGCAGATGATGTTAACAATATTGTTGCAATGCACTGAATGAATGCAAAAATTAGACGTGAAAATGGAATTCCTTGAATGGCACCTGTTGTTGGTTCATATGATACAAAAGAAACATATAATAAATTATTAGATCACAAGGTTTCTGGAGATGCATTAGATAAAGCTAAAAAAACTAATTTATTCCAATCAAATATTGTTGAAGCTAGAAAAATTAATATCAAAATCCGTAAAGGTTAAAATAAAAGGCTTCATGGCCTTTTTTTTATTTGTAAAATTTAATTATTTAATTGAAGTGTTTGACATAAAAAATTTGCTATAATTCTAGCAAAGGGGATTATTATATGAAAAATGAAAGAGATTATATAAATAAATTTTCAATGAATAGAAGGGAAAGTTCAGATATTAAAAACGTCTTTAAAAAAGAAAAACATATAAATTATTATGATTGTATACAAATGTTGCGTTATAAATTTATTTCATTAAAAGCAACATATGAACCAAAAAAAGAAGAAAACAGAAATTTATATTTAGAAAGAGATATTGATAATTTAGAGAAAGAAATTTATTTAATGGAAGTTAAATATAATGAAAAAATAGGAAAAAAAATGCGTCAAAAAAAACTTGATTTATTCAAAAATTTAGATGATAAATTATTTGGAAGAACTTTAAATGTATTAAGAAATGATTAAACAAGCATCTTTTATAACATCAGCTGCAGATAAAAATGGTTGAATTAATGATGATATTTCTGAAATTTGTTTTGTGGGTAGATCAAATGTAGGGAAATCGTCGCTTATAAATGCCTTAACAAATCAAAAATCACTTGCAAATACATCGTCTGTTCCGGGAAAAACTAGATTACTTAATTTTTTTTCAATTAATAATAACAAATGACGAATCGTTGATGCACCAGGTTATGGTTACGCAAAAATTTCTCTATCACAAAAAGAAAAATTTGCAAATTTAATGGAAGACTATCTTACTTTAAGAAAAAATCTTAAATTTGTATGTCAACTAATTGATTTAAGACATAAACCTTCAAATGATGATATAGATATGTACAATTTTTTGAAATATCACAATATTCAAGTTTGAATAATTGCAACAAAATTAGATAAAATTAAAAAAAATGATATGAAAAAAAATATAGGAATTATTAAATTGACATTAAATTTAATTGATTCTGATTCTTTTTTTGTTGTGTCAGTATCAAAAAATAACAAGCAAAGTATACAAACTTTAAGCGAAAAATTGGATAATTCTTTGTAGAAATTATCTTTTTTTGGTTTAATTAAACATTTAGATAGGAAATAGCAGATGACATTAAAACAATTTAAAAAAAAGTTGGCAAATAAGCTTTTTTTTCTAGAAGCAACCGAAATTGAAGAAATAATAAAAAAATATGAAAATTTAATATTAGAAGAAATACATAAAGGTAGTATTGAAGAAATTGTGCTGCAGCAATATAGTGTAGAAGAAATAGTAAATAAAACTTATTTTGATTTACCCACAAAAAGAAAAGAAGAATTGACAGTAAATAGAAAAAGAAGTTCAATGCAAATATTTGGGGAAATTATAGGATTTTTCTGAGCATTATTGTTTGCATCTCCATTTTTAATATTATTTGCAGCTTCCTTTTTGTTTATATCTTTTTTTGTATATATTGCTGGAGGAATGTGATTTATAGTTAGGTATATAATTTGTTTTACAATCAAAATATTTAATCCTAAATCTGCACTTGCAGAAAAAATCAGACAGACTAATTTTTTCTTATTTCCATGAATTGGTAAAGTAATTTTTAAGAAAGGTAACAAATAAATATGACAATCAAAAATGTAATTAAATATACAAACAAAACTATTCAAAAATTAAGAAAATCACTTTATTTTTTGGATACAGAAACAAAAGAATCGATAATTAAAAATTATCATAACCAAATTAGTGAAATGTTTAAACAAGGTTTATCTGAAAAAGAAGTCTCAGATAAAATTAATATTGAAGAAATTGCACTTAATGCAAGAAACGAGTTTTCATCTCACACAATAAAATTAGCTAAAGCAAAGAAAAATTCAAATGTTATTTTTCAAATCATAGCTTTACCATGAATGTGATTATTTTTTTCACCACTTTTTATTTTATTTGTGACTTTTTTACTTTTAACTGTTGGTTCGCCAGGTGTATTTTTTTTCAGTTTCATTTCATTTAATATATTAGATTTTTGAAGAGCGGTTGCATTAATTTACGGAGGTTTATTCGCTACTGTTTTATTAATTTTGATTTCATTTTTTTTAATGGCCGTTACTTGAATACCTACAAGATCTTTATTAGTATGAACAATTCAAATTTTTAATCCCATTTCATTAAGCGCAGCAAAAATAAAAAATTTTAGTTTTTTAAAATTATTTAAAAAAATACCTAAATATTCAAAAATACTAATTTTAGCAAGTTTCTTAGCTTTGGCTGGTATATCAATACTATCTAATTTTTCTTCAAAAAATACATTGTATGGATCAATGTTATATGATAATTTTTTTCATAGTCAAAAATTAGTAATTTTAGATAATAATTGATTATCAATAGATAATATTGATTATTCAAATAAAATTTCAAACGACAAAATAGAGTCTTTAAAATTTACAATTAATGGATTTGACGCGGTTCGTTTTGATAAATCATCAATTGAAGCAGAAAATATTGATGGTGTTGATGATGTTTTAGACATTACAAGATATTATAATACAAAAGAAAATAATAAATATTCAATAACAACAAACTATAATGAAAAAGATAATGTTTTTATTATTAATGCTAACTTAAGTTGACAATTTTATTCATTTAGTATTTATGAAAAATTACATATTGATACACTACCATATTATGAAAATTCCTTTGATAAAATAACAAAATAAAATTAAAATGAAAGTGTGAATGAAATGTCTTCAATTAATTTAGGAATAATAATTTTTTTTAGCATTTGAATTTTAGCACTTATTGTATCTGGTATACTTGGTTGAGTTTATCAAATAAAACATAAAACTTTCAAAATAGTAAGAGAAGAAATTAGACAAGAATTAATAAAGTACAAAGATAAAATTAATTTGGAAGCTATAAATATTAATTTCGAATTACCAAACAATGAAATTTCATACGTTTTAATTGAAAATATATCTGTTATTGAAATTGATAATAAAAAATATATTAAAAAATTTTCTAAACAAAATAATTTTAAAGAAACTGAAAATGAAGATTCTGATTTTGCTTGAGAAAATGATTTGTACAAATTAATGAATAATAAAAAAATAATTTGAGATTATGATGGCAAATTGTATGCAACAAATTTAAGAATCATGATAGATGCACCAATGAATTATATACAAATTTCGTATAAGGATATAAAAAATTTATTTTCAACAATTATTTATGATAATAAAGAGTATTATTTTGGATTTATTATTTACACAGATAATAAGATTTATAAAATAAAAACATCTGATATAAAATCATATTGTAAACTAAAGAAAATTTGAAAGGAATCGTAGATATTAATGATTAATTCATTTGTTATTTCCACATTTGTAGTCTTTCTTATATCGTGAGTACTGATTTTGTTTTTTGTTTTTGATACATTTAAAAGAATGTATCAAGTTAAAAAATTCTTTAAAATAGCAAAACAAAAATATGTTAATAAGACTAATATTATTTTAATTTTTATTTATTGTTTATTGTTTAATATTTTTATTCCGATTGTATCTTTAATTATGATTTCATTATATTTGGTTAATCATATTATTTTAATTGGTTATTTTGGAATAGGTATTTGTATTTTTGATTTGATAGTATTTATAATTTTTATTATTTGTATAAACAAATTAAGAATGAACAGCATAATAGTTAATGCAAAGGATAATTTAATTTTCACAGATTTAATAATTTCATATAATAATATATTGAAAATAGTTTTTGATTTTACTCTGCGATGAATATATTTTTACTACAATGATAATGATAGTAAATCATTATATAAATTTAAATATTCTCATAATTTAAAAATATTTCTAGATGCAAAACAAGAAAATTAATTGTAATCTATTTTGATTAGAAATTCAACAGATATTCGCAAAAATATGCTATAATTATAGTAATTAAAAGTGGGCGATTTCATGGAAAAACAAAAAAAAATTATAAATATATTTAACGTTATGTCTTTAGTGCTATCAATAGTTGCGGTAGCTGGTTTACTTTATTCATTTCTCGATGGATTTAAAAATTATGCAGGATCAGGTATTGCTGCACAGAATAGACTATCAACATCAAACAATATTTGAGATATAACATCAATTTATAATTTTTCATCAACAGTTATTCAATTTAATTTTGGATCATTATTTGTCATAATTTTCGGAATTTCAGGTTTGTTATTTTTAATAACATTTATTTTTCAAATAATTAATGCGGTTAATGCAAAAAAAGGTGAATGAAAATCAATGTTTGTATTTTCAATATTATGTGTAATATTTTCATTTATGGGTTTATTGGCTGCTGCGTTTCCGATGATTGTAGCATTTTTGTATACAAATATTTTAAATAATTCTACTCAGACGGGTAAAATTACTTTAAATTTATTTGTACAAATTTTTATGGATCTTAATGCATCTGCAAATACTAGTTTAATACCATCATTTAGTATTGATGGTATTAATACAAGT